>CAZNSS010000093.1:0-10395 GCA_964575465.1 uncultured Holophagales bacterium
GCACAAACAGCGTCGGGTGCTCGGTGTCGGGGCGGCCGGTTTCCTCGCGATGCGCCTTGTAGTTGAGGCCGACGCAGATGATCTTGCGCGCGTCGGGCAGCACCGGCAGGTAGCTGATCTTGGACAGCTTGGCGTCGGGCTTCTTGCCCTTGACCGCCTTCTTGAGGTCTTCGAGCGCGCCCGCCTTGATGGCTGCGCGCAGCGACGGATACTTCTTCCCGAACTTCTTGCCGAGATCGACGACGCCGTCATCGACGACCGCGCCGTAGCTGACCTTGCCTTGATGCTTATAGGTTAGGAATTTCATCTCTTAAAACCCCAGAATGCGTGGGCGGAAGGTGGGGGGCGGCGCCGGGAAGCGTCGCGGTGGCGTGGGCGGGGGGCGGCACGGGGGCGATCGGGACAGCCTCCCCGAGGGCGCGGCGGCGCGCGAGGGCCGCCTGGTCGGAGCGCCCGGATTTCTCCCAGGCCTGGGCGAGAAGCGCCCACGCTTCCCGGTCGAGCTTCTCCTGCGGGTAGTTCCCGAGGTCGTAGACGACCTCGGCGAAGCGTCCGTCCCTGAGCTTCTCCTCGGAGGTCCTCTTGAGCTCCGCGAGATCCGGGATGGCGGGCGGGATCGCCCTCGCGACCTCGGCCTTCACGTCCTGCCAGAGCTTCCGGAACTCGGGGGTGTAGAGCTGCTCGACGATCTCGAGCGCGGGGTCGTCGGCGAAGGCCGACTGGAGCGACTCACGCGCCGCCTTCGCGTTCCCGGCGTTCAGGGTCGCGTACGCGGCCTGCATCCGGAGCCGTCCGCGGCGCTTCGCGTCGGAAGCGGCCGTGGCGGCCTGCTCGAACTTCACGGCGGCGTCGCGGAACTTCCCGGCGCGGGAGGCGGCGCGCGCGTCCTTCTCGAGCGACTCGGACGCGGGCTGCGCCCGGAGGGCCGGCGAGAGGAGCAGCGTGAGGGCGACGAGGAGGAGGCGGGCGCGTCTCACGCCCGGATTCTACGGTGCCGGGCTACTTTCGCCGGAGCGTCAGGAGGACGTCGGCCTTCTCCTGCTCGAAGACCTCGACCGTCTTCTCCTCGGTCCCGAACCCGGCGAGGCGGGCCTCGACGCGGCGACTTCCGGCGGCGACCGTCTTCCGGAGCGGGGCGTTCCCCGCGCGGCCGACGACCACGCCGTCCACGAGGATCTCCGCGCCGACGGCGTCGGGGTTCACGGAGATCCAGACCTGTCCGAGGGGCGGGAAGTCGGCGCGGACCTCGACGCTCTCTCCCGCCCTGACCTCGAACGGGACCTTGATCGGCCCGACGCCGGCGATCTCGAACGAGGCGACGTGCTTGCCGGGGGGGAGCGTGACGCGGCTCGGCTTGAAGACGCCGCCGCGGGGCGCGCCGTCGATGGTGACCTGGGCGTAGACGTTCGAGGAGAGGACCGCCGCGCCCGTCGCGACCGCTGCCGTCGGGACGGGCGTCGGGACAGGGGCCGCCGTCGGCGCGGCCGTTGGCCGCGGAAGGGGCGTGGGAGCGGGGACGGCGGTGGCCACGGTCGTGCCGGGGCCCGGCACGAGACCGGTCTTCTTCGCCCCGGGGCCGAGGAGGAGCCAGGCCAGGCCCCCCCCGACGACGACGAGGATGGCCAGGGCTCCGAGGAACACCTTCAGGGCGCCGCCGGTCTCCTCGGGCTCGGGAGGGGAGAGCGGCGCGGGCCTTTCCGCGGAGTGCGGCTCGGGGCGGAGCGGCAGCTCCGCCGCCACGGACGGACCCCCCTGGGGCGGGCGGAGGACCCGCTCGTCGAGCCGGGCGCTTCCGAAGGTACGCCCCGGAGGGGCTCCTTCGCCGTCCCCCGCCGCGGAGCGAGGCGGCGCGTCGACGGGACCCGACAGCACCTGCAGGAGCGCCCGGAGGTCGGCCTGCATCTCGGCGCACGTCGTGTAGCGGTTCGACCGGTCCTTCTGGAGGGCTTTCTCGACGACACGCGCGACGTCCGGCGGGAGGGAGGGTTCGACCTCCGCCGGCGACGGCGGGCTCTCGTTCATGATCTTGTAGAGCACCGTCGAGATGTGGTCTCCCGTGAAGGGGCGGGAGTAGGTCAGGAGCTCGTAGGCGAGGACTCCGAGGGAGAAGATGTCGGTCCTCGCGTCGACGGGCTCGCCGCGGATCTGTTCCGGTGCCAGGTAGGACGCCGTGCCGAGGGTGATGCCGGTCTGGGTGAGGGTCGACTCGGAGATCATCGACTTGGCGATACCGAAGTCCATGATCTTGACCGTCCCGTCCTCGAGGATCCGGATGTTCGACGGCTTCACGTCCCGGTGGACGATGCCGGCGGTGTGCGCGTAGTGGAGCCCTTCGCAGATGTCGACGAGGACCCGGACCCGCCAGGCGAGCGGCAGGTCGTCCTTCCGCTTGATCTTCCGGTCGAGGTCCTCACCGGTCAGGAACTCCTGGACGATGAAGGGGAGGCCGTCGTCGGTCAGGCCGAAGTCGTAGATCGTCGTGATGTTGCGCTGGTGGAGGTTCCCGGCGAACTCGGCCTCGCGGAAGAAGCGCTTCCGGAGCTCGTCCTCGTCGCTCTGGCACGTCTTGATCGCGACGGTGCGCTTGATGTACGGGTCCCGGCCCTTGAAGACCGTCCCGAAGCCGCCGACGCCGATCTTCTCGATGATCTCGTACTTGCCGACCTTCGCGAGCATGCCGTCCGACCAGCGTACCACGCGGTCGCGTATATTCCTCGGCCGTGAGGGGTTCGCTCGCCGCCGCAGGCCTCGTCGCCGTGCTGGTACTCGGCGCCTGCCGCGACGACGGACGGTCCGGAGGGGCCCCGGCGGAGACGAGGCGCTCGGGGAGGGCCGAGCGGGAAGGGTACCGGCCGCCGGCCGACGGCATCCTTTCCCCGGACCAGGTCGAGGCCTTTCTGAAGGTCCGCCGGGAGGCCGTCCGGGAGCTCTCGACCGCCGGCACCCCGGTCCCCCTCGAAGGGGAGGAGGGGATCTCCGGAGCCTCGGAGTCGCGGGCTGCGGAGATCCGGGCGGCGCGGTCGCTCTCGGTGCCCGCCGAGGAGTACCTCTGGGTGAGGGAACGGGTCCTCGAGGCCGAGGCCGCGACCGTCACGGCGAAGCTCAACGCCGACATCCTGGCCCTTCTCGAGAGGACGCTCGCCTCCCTCCGCGAGCGGCGGTCCGCCGCGCCGGACGACGCCTCGAGGCAGCTCCTCGACGAGCAGCTCGCGACCTTCGGCGCCGAAGCGGTCCGCGTGAAGAGGGAAGCCGCGGAGAAGGAGCCCGAGTCGATCCGGGCCAACATGAAGGTCCTCGAGCCGCACCGCCAGAAGATCTCCGCCATCGCCGAAGAGCTGGCGCAGCTGCGCGCGGCGGCCGCCGCCCCCCCGGCCCCGCAGAAGTGAACCCGGCCAGGTCCTTACCCGGTCGGGAACCCGTCGCCTGTCCCCCTTTGCCCCGCTGCTAGACTCGCTCCCTCCCACCGGAAACAGACGCAGTTCAGGAGATCGAGCATGCGACTCATCGACCCGTTCCTCCTCGAGTTCGACCGCGAGTGCTCCGCCACGCGGAAGTGCCTCGAGCGCCTCCCTGCCGACAAGCTGACGTGGAAGCCCCACGAGAAGTCGATGACGCTCGGCCAGCTCGCCGGCCACGTCGCCACGATCCCCGCCTGGATCGGCGGGGCGCTTCTCCTCGACGGGTTCGACCTCGCGGCCGGCATGGACCGCCCGCCCCTCGACACGCCGGAGAACATCCTCGCCGCCTTCGAGGCGGCGGCGAAGACGGCGAAGGGCGCGATGGCCCAGCTCGACGACGCGAAGGCGATGGGCGAGTGGACCCTCTCGAACAAGGGGCAGGCGATCTTCTCGATGCCGCGGGTCGCCCTCGTGAGGACGATCCTCCTGAACCACACGTACCACCACCGCGGCCAGCTGACCGTCTACATGCGCCTCCTCGACGTCCCGGTGCCGGCCATCTACGGCCCGAGCGCCGACGACAACCCCTTCAAGTGAGAGGGCGGGCGTGGCCGTCGTCCTGACCGAGCTCTCCGACCGGATCCTCACGGTCACGCTGAGCCGCCCGGAGAAGCTGAACGCCCTGAACGCCGAGGTCGTCGAGGAGCTTCGGCGGGTCTTCCACGAGGCGAAGGCGAACGCGGAGGTCGGGGCCCTGATCCTCACCGGCGCCGGCGAGAAGGCGTTCGTCGCAGGAGCCGACATCTCCGGCTTCCCGGCGCTCACCCCGGTCGCCGCGCGCGACTTCGCGCGGAAGGGGCAGGCGGTCTTCGACCTCCTCGAATCGATGGGGAAGCCTTCCATCGCGGCGGTGAACGGATTCGCCCTCGGCGGCGGCTGCGAGCTCGCCATGGCCTGCTCGATGCGCGTCGCCTCGAGGACGGCCCGCTTCGGGCAGCCCGAGGTCGCCCTCGGCCTCATTCCGGGCTATGCGGGAACGCAGCGCCTCCCCCGCCTCGTCGGCAAGGGGCGCGCCCTGGAGCTCATCCTCACGGGCGACCCGATCGGCGCCGACGAGGCGTTCCGGATCGGGCTCGTCAACCGCGTCGTCGAGCCCGCGGAGCTCCTCCCCGCCTGTCGTGCGCTCGCGGCGAGGATCCTCGGCAAGGCGCCCCTCGCGGTTCGCCATGCGCTCGAGGCGGTGAACCACGGCCTCGAGCTTCCCTTCGACGAGGCCGAGGTTCACGAGGCGGCCCTCTTCGGTCTCTGCGTCGCGACGGAAGACATGAAGGAGGGCGTCGCCGCCTTCCTCGAGAAACGTCCCGCGAAATTCGCGGGGCGCTGACCCCTTGAACGGCGGGCTCCGTCCGTTCGGCGCGACGGGGCTCCACGTCCCGCCTCTCGGTCTCGGCGCCGGTCCCGTCGGCGACGTAGCGCTCGACGAGGCCGAGGCCGGGCGCCTCCTGAACCGAGCGCTCGACCTCGGTCTCACCCTCGTCGACACGGCCCCGGGCTACGGCCTCTCCGAGGAGCGGATCGGCCGGCACCTCGCGCATCGCCGGCCGGAGTTCGTCCTCTCGACGAAGCTCGGCTACGGCGTCCCGGGCGTCCCCGACTGGACGGGGGAATGCATTGCCCGCGGCGTCGACCTCGCCCTCGCGCGCCTCCGGACGGACGTCCTCGACGTCGCCCACCTCCACTCGTGCCCGCTCGAGACGCTCCTGAGCGCCGGCGTCGTCGAGGCCCTCCTCGCCGCGGTGCGCGCCGGCAAGGTCCGCGTCGCCGCCTACTCGGGCGAGAACGAGGCCCTCGCCTGGGCCGTTTCCTCCGGGACCTTCGGGTCGGTCCAGGCGTCCGTCAGCGTCTGCGACCAGCGGAGCCTCTCCGGGCCCCTCGCCCTCGCCACCTCGCGGGGCCTCGGCGTCGTCGCCAAGCGCGCCCTCGCGAACACTCCCTGGAATCCCGGCGCCGCACACCCTGACGACGCGGCCGCGGCGGCCTATCGAGGTCGCTGGGCCGCCCTCCACCTCGGCGACCTCGGTCTCGACCCAGCCGAGCTCGCGATCCGCTTCGCCGCCTTCGCTCCCGGCGTCTCCACGGCGATCGTCGGCACCCGCCGTCTCGAGCACCTCGCGCAGATCCAGGCTCATGCCGCGAAAGGCCCGCTCCCGGCGGAGATCCGGGCAGAGGCCGAATCCCGCTTCGCCGCCCTCGGCCAGGACTGGCCGGGAATGATCTGACTCTCGGGGGCGCCGGAGACCAGGCGACCGAGAGACCCTCCACTTCATTTCGCCGTACCGCTCGAGTCGCGTCCGGTCGGGGCATCCCACGGCGCCTGCCGGGGGGCCTGAGCTTCGCGCGGCCCCCCGGACCCCCCACTCGTCCGCTGGGCACCCTCGTCGATCTGAGCCTCCCGCTGCGCGGGCTGCCGGGGAGCGCGCGAGCTCGCTCCGCTCAAGCAGCGCGCGCTCCTGATCCGGCAGCCTGCTCGCGGAACCGTGCGGGGCCCCGCGCGTGCTCGGGCGCTCGCTCGCGGGACGCCCCTCCCGTCCGCTCAGCCACCCGTACAGAAGGCACATTCGCCCGAGGGCTCCAGGGCGGCCGGCCCTTCGGAGGCTCTTCGAAAGGGGTCAGGTCTTGAGTTTCTACTATAGAAAGGTGGACTCGAGCGGAAGGGAAGGCCGCTCATGAGACGCAGAGTGTAGAACGTAGATCAGACCCCATCGTCCCCGTCGTGTCTTGGGCCTCGCTCTGGTCGGCCGAGCCGCGGGGTGGTTCCCGCGAGCCGACTCGAGCACGGACGGGGACCCGCTCGACGTCGCGAGGGCCGGTCGGGGAGAAGCCCGCGCGCTGTTTGACGAGCGCAGCGAGGAGTTCGCGCGGGCGCCCGGCCGGCCGTAGCGAGGTCGATAGCGGGTCGGCCGCGCGCAGCTGGAGGCCGTGGGATCCACCTCGTGGCGAGGCTCCCTTCTCTGGTGCTCTGGCGTTCCGGTCCCTCTGGTCCCTCGGTCGGCGGTTCCTCAGCCCATCCGCATGGTGCCGGTGCGGAGGAGGCTGCGGTGCCAGGAGAAGGCCTCGTCGAGGAGGTGCGGCGTGTGCTTGCCGGGGGAGGCGGCTCCGGCCCTGCGGACGTAGTCGCGGAGCCCGGGGCGGAAGTCGGGGTGGGCGCACTTCTCGATGACGCGCTCGGCGCGCTGCTTCGGCGAGAGGCCGCGCAGGTCGGCGAGCCCCTGCTCGGTGACGAGGACGTGGACGTCGTGCTCGGTGTGGTCGACGTGCGTGACCATCGGGACGATGCAGGAGACGTTGCCCTTCTTCGCGGTCGAGGGGGTCATGAAGAAGGAGATGTAGGCGTTCCGCGCGAAGTCGCCCGAGCCGCCTATGCCGTTCATGATCGCGGTGCCGTTCACGTGGGTCGAGTTGACGTTGCCGTAGATGTCCGCCTCGATCATCCCGTTCATCGCGAGGCAGCCGAGGCGGCGGATCAGCTCGGGATGGTTCGAGATCTCCTGGGGTCGCAGGATCAGGCTGTCGCGGTAGCGGTCCATCTGCGCGTTCAGCTCGTCGACCTTCTGCGGGCTGAGCGAGAACGCCGTGGCCGAGGCGAAGCGGAGCTTCCCCGAGGTGATGAGGGAGAGCATCCCATCCTGCAGGACCTCGGTGTAGGCCGTGAGGTTCTCGAACGGGCCGTCCTCGAGGCCGAAGAGGACGGCGTTCGCGATGTTGCCGACCCCGGACTGGAGCGGGAGGAGGTCCTTCGGGAGGCGCCCCTTCCTCACCTCGTCGCCGAGGAACTCGAGGATGTGCCCCGCGATCTGCTTCGACGCCTCGTCGGGCGCCGAGAAGGGCGCATTCCGGTCGGGGGCGTTCGTCTCGACGACCGCGATGATCTTCTCGAGGGGGCAGTTCAGGTAGGGGGTCCCGATCCGGTCGGACGGGGAGACGAGAGGGATCGGCTTGCGGTTCGGCGGGAGCGCGAAGCCCTCGTAGACGTCGTGGACGCCCTCGAGACGCTCCGACTGCCACGAGTTCACCTCGAGGATGACCTTGTCGGCGTAGTCGAGCCAGACCTTGTTGTTCCCGATCGAGGAGGCGGGGATGAGCGCCCCGTCCTCCCGGATGCCGGTCACCTCGATGAGCGCGACGTCCAGCTTCCCGAGGAAGCCGGAGCGCACGAACGCGCCGACGTGCGACAGGTGGATGTCGAGGTACTCCATGTCGCCCGCGTTGATCTTCTTCCGGCAGGTCGGGTCCGACTGGTACGGGAGCCGGAGCTCGACGCCGTCCACCATCGCCAGCGCGCCGTCGAGCTCGGGGGCGGTCGACGCGCCCGTCCAGACGCTCACCCGGAACTTCTCGCCCCTGAGGTTCGCGTCCATGATCTGTTTCGCGAGGGCCACGGGGACCACCTTCGGGTAGCCGGCGCCGGTGAAGCCGCTCATGCCGACCGTCACGCCGGCGGGAATCATCGAGGCGGCCTCCTCGGCCGTGACGACCTTGTTTCGAAGGGCCCTGTTCAGGACTCGTGAAGCCATCGTCTTCGTCCTCTTCTCGCCGGAGAGTGCGCGTCAGAGAGGTCGCGAGAGGGTGAAGGCGCCGCGGAGCTGGCCGGCCGCGAAACCGACGGCCTGGTCCTCCGGGTAGAGCTCCTTGACCTTCTCGGCGACCTCGGGCTTGAGGTCCGCGCCGTGGCAGTTGAGGCAGGGCGTCGTCGTGCCGATCGCCTTCACGTAGCGGAAGGTCCGGCGGCCCTCCGTCTCGACGACCTCCCACGCCTCGAGGGCGGCGAGCTCCTCGCCTCCGGCGCGGCGCTTCCGAAACTCCTCGAGCTTCGCCGCTTCCCAGGCGTCGGGGGCGTTCTGCGGGTTCCTCACCTTGAGCGCGGTCCGGCCGATCTTCCACGGGGTCCCCGTCGAGGCGGCCTTCGTGATCTGGAGAGCGCGCGTGCGGCAGACCTCGAGGGCCTTCACGGGGCCGCCGTCCTTCATCGCCGCGAAGAGCTCGCCCTGCAGCGAGAGCATCAGGTTCCCTGCGAGGCCGCGCGCCTGCGCGGCGAGCGTTTCGGGCGCCGGCGCCTCGGCGGCGGAGAGGGGGAGGGCGAGGAGCGCGGCGAGGGCGAGTCGCGGGATCTTCATCACTTCCTCCGTGGAGGCGAAGAGTAGCGCCTCACCGGCCCGACCGGGTCGTGCCGCGCCGCGGCGGCGCGCTCCAGGGGTCCTGGGGCCACGGGTGCTTCGGGTAGCGGCCGCGGAGCTCCCTCCTCACGGCAGGGTAGGTCGTCGACCAGAAGCTCGCGAGGTCCGAGGTCACCTGCACCGGCCTGCCGGCGGGGGAGAGGAGGTGGAGGAGAACGGGGACGCGCCCCGCCGCGACGCGCGGCGTCTCCGCGAGGCCGAAGAGCTCCTGGAGCTTCACGGCGAGGACGGGCGCGCCTTCGGCCTCGTACCGGAGCGGGACCTCGCGGCCGGTCGGGACGGGGAGAGCGGCGGGAGCGTGCTGGTCGAGAAGGCGAAGGGCCCGCGCGCCGAGCCGGGTCCTGAGGAGAGGCTCGAGCGGGACGCCGCGCAGCTCCGCGAGACGGCGGCGGCCTTCGACGAGCTCGTGGAGGAGGGCGTGGAGAGCGTCGTCGTCGAGGGGAGGGACGTCGAGCTCGGGCATCGCCCGCCGGAGGAAGGAGACCCGCGCGCGGAGGCGCTCGGCCCCCTCGCCGATGTCGAGGGCTCGGGAGAGGTCGGCGCTCGCGGCCTCGAGGAGGATCCGGGCGGTCTCCTCGTCGGGCGGCGCGGGCACCTCCCTCTCCTCGAGGACGAGGCCTTCCCAGGCGACCTGGCGCCTCGCGACGACCCGCTCGGAGGCGGCGTCCCACGACCGGACCGTCTCCTCGGTGAGGCGCTCGCCCGGCAGGTCGGCCAGCCAACCGGCCTCGACGGCGCTCGCGAGACGGATCCGATCGGGTCCCGACGCGGCGGCGGCCGTCTCGACGACGGCGAAGAGCTCGGCGGAACGGACCGAGGAGCGGGAGTCGAAGACGAGCGGGGTGCCGCCGGCGAGGACCGCCTCGGCTCCACCAGGGCTCCGACGGCGGGCGATCCGGTCGGGATACGCGGCGAGGACGAGCTTGAGGAGGTCGGGCTCGGACGGTCGCGAAGGGCGCGCGCCCGGGGACACGCGCCGCAGGAGCAGGTCGCGGAGCCGGAGGACCGCGAGCGTCGCGCCCGGGTCGAGGCCGAGCGCGGAGAGGTGCCCGCGGGAGAGACCGGCCCGCTCCGCCTCCCCGAGGAGCTCGAGCCGGAGGAGGAGGTCCGAGGAGAGGTCGACCTCCACCGCGCCGCCGCCGAAAGCCCGGTGCGCGGCGAGGACGTCCCGCTCCTCGATGAGCGCCGCGAGCGTGGCCGCCTCGCGAAGGGCGCCTGCCTCCGTGCCGGCGAGGACGAGAGCGGCAAGGCGGGGGTGGACCGGAAGCTGCGCCATCCGGGTGCCGCGCGGCGTGGGGCGGAACGATCCTTCCCGCACGGCCCCGAGGCGGCGAAGGAGCCGCAGGGCGCGCGAGAGCGCGGCCGCCGGAGGCGCCTCGAACCAGCCGAAGAGAGCCGGGTCGCGCGCCGTCCAGAGGAGGACGTCGAGAAGGGGAGAGGCGAGGTCGGTCCGGAGGAGCTCGGGGTCCTCGAAGGGCCGGAGGCCGCGCGCCTCGTGCTCGGAGAAGAGCCGGAGGGCGAGTCCCGGGCCGAGGCGTCCCGCGCGGCCCGCCCTCTGCTCGGCGCTCGCCCGCGAGATGCGCCCGAGGACGAGGCGGTCGAGGCCGGAGCGAGGGTCGAAGCGGAGGGTGCGGGCCAGCCCCGAATCGACGACCGAGGAGACCCCCTCGATCGTGAGGGATGTCTCGGCGACGTTCGTCGCGAGGATGACGCGGCGCCGCGCGCTCGAGGCCGGGGCGAGCGCCGCGTCCTGGGCGGCCCCG
>CAZNSS010000094.1:0-10340 GCA_964575465.1 uncultured Holophagales bacterium
AGGCGGCGAACAGCCACGACTCCTACAACGACCCGGAGGAGGTCTACCGGCTCGCCAAGGCCCGCGGGATGGACTTCGTCACCTTCTCCGACCACGACACGGTCGAGGGGTGCCTGAGGTTCCAGGACCGGCACCCCGACCTCACCGACTTCTTCGTCTCCGTCGAGGTGGAGACCTGGTTCCCGAAGACCGGGCACCGGATCCACGTCAACGTCTTCGACCTCGACCGCCAGCAGCACGCCGCCATCGACCGGAAGCGGAAGAACATCTTCGACCTCGTCGAGTACCTGCGGGCAGAGGACCTCCTCTTCTCGGCGAACCACCTCTTCCAGTCGTACCGGATGCGCCAGGCCCCCGAGGTCTTCTTCGAGACGATGCTCTCCCTCTTCGACGTCTTCGAGGTCAAGAACGGGTCGATGGCCTACCAGCACAACGCCCTCGTCGAGGACCTCCTCCTCGTGGCGAAGGAGAAGAGAGGGCACCTCGCCCTCGTCGGCGGCTCCGACGCCCACACCTACCCCCCCGTCGCCTCGGTCTTCACGATGGCGCCCGGCAAGACCTGGAAGGAATTCCTCGGGTCGATCCGGCGCGGGGAGTGCCTCTCCTGGGGCTCCGAGATGGGCTTCACGAAGGTCCTCGGCGACGTCTACCGGAGCATCGGGAAGCACTACCGGGAGGTGACCAACCTCCGGAACCCCGAGTACACGCCCCGCGAAAAGGCCCAGCACCTCTTCTTCTCCCTCGCGTCGATCCCGATCTTCGCCGCGGGCGTCCCCGCCGCCGTCTTCGGCCTCAATTACGCCAAGCAGGTCGCCCTCTCGAGGAACCTGACGCGGCGCTTCCGGAAGAAGGGGCTCTCCCGCTCGAGGGAGGAGTGACGCGCCGGCCGGTCGGGACAGGTCCCCTCGTCGGCGCGCACATGAGCGCGGCAGGCGGGCTCGTCCGCGCGGTCGAGAGGGCGGTCGACGCGGGCTGCCGGGCTCTCCAGGTCTTCACGAAGAACTCGAACCAGTGGGCCGGGAAGCCCGTCGTCCCGGCCGAGGCCGCGGAGTTCCGGAAGGCCGCCGGGGCCGCGGGCCTCTCGCCCCTCGTCTCCCACTCGGCGTACCTCATCAACCTCGCCTCGCCCGACCCGGTCGTGCGGACGCGGTCCGTGGAGGCGCTCGTCGACGAGATCGTCCGGTGCGACGCGAACGGCATCCCGTTTCTCGTCCTCCATCCCGGCTCGCACGGCGGCGACGGCGAGGAGACCGGCCTCGACCGGATCGCGCGCGGCCTCGACGAGGCGGCGGCGAAGACCCCGGCCTCCGGAACGACCGTCCTCCTCGAGACGGCTGCCGGCCAGGGAGCCTGCCTCGGGCACGACTTCGCGCACCTCGCCGCGATCCTCGCCCGCTCCGACAGCCGCTCCCGGCTCGCCCTCTGCCTCGACACCTGCCACGTCCACGCCGCCGGCTACGACGTCGTCTCGAAGACCGGCTGGCGGAAGACGCTCGACGCGCTCGACTCGGCGTGCGGCATCGGCCTCGTGAAGGTCATCCACGCGAACGACTCGAAGAAGGAGCGGGGCTGCCGCGTCGACCGCCACGAGCGGATCGGCCACGGCGCGATCGGCGAGAAGGGCTTCGCGAACCTCATGATCGAGCCCGCCTTCGAGCACGTCCCGAAGATCCTCGAGACCCCGAAGGACGAGGAGGGCCGCTGGGACCGCGAGGGGCTCGCGGCGCTCCGCAAGCTCGCGCGGCGGAAGGCGACGGGTTAGAGGAGCCGGAACCAGGAACGGGGACCGACCGGCTTCGAGTTCACGTCGATTCCTCGGGGGCCGCGGCGCAGACCGCCGTCGTCAGGCCGCGGGCCGACGGAACCGGAGGTAGACGAAAGCGCTGTAGCCCGCGACGAGCGTGAGGGCCAGGAGGAGCGCCACGAGCAGCGAGGTCAGGACGCTCGGGTCCGCCGCCGCGCGCGCGATCGTGAGGCTCCTCTCGGGCGCACCGAGCGCCGGCACGACGCGCGGGTAGAGGCCCTGCCCGACGATT
Organism: uncultured Holophagales bacterium; assembly: GCA_964575465.1. GTDB lineage: Bacteria > Acidobacteriota > Thermoanaerobaculia > UBA5066 > UBA5066 > UBA5066. The sequence continues at coordinate 2,037 of CAZNSS010000094.1, forward strand.
CCCCAGAGTGCGGCGATCGCCGTGGACGAAGCGAGGAGCGCGGCCCGCGCGCGACCGGCCTTCGCGAGGAACGGCACCGCGACGAGCGACACGAGCATGACGACCGGGGCGATCCACGTGAGGGGGTGGTGGTACGGCTCCCACAGACGAGGAGCGGCGAACAGGGAGGAGAGCCCGGTGAGGGCGTGGAGCGCGACGGCGGTAATCCACACCCTGAGCACCGTGTCATCGCTCTCCCCGGCACGGAGGCTCAGCCAGCAGGAGCCCTGGAGCGCAAAGAGGCCGACGACCTCGAGGGCGACGACGAGCGCGAACGGGCGGAAGAAATCCCCGAGTGAGCCCGCGTAGCGCCCCGCGTCGTCCAGCGGCAGCCCGAGCAGGACGTTCCCGAGCATGAGGCCCGGCAGGAAGGCGGCGAGGACGCAGAGGGCCCCGAAGGCGACGTCCCTCGACTTGTCGTCGCCCTCCGCGGTTCGTCCCGCACCGAGCGTGAGGGCACGCAGCACGAGGACGAGCGCCAGCAGCCCGAGGAAGACGGTGAAGGCGGAAACCAGAGTGGCGCGCGCTGGCGGAAAGGCCGCGAAGAGGGCGGCCAGCCCGGAGACGAGCCAGAACTCGTTCCCGAAGGTCGCGGGGCCGAGCGACCCGAGCATCCGCTTTCGCGCCGCGTCGTCGCCCGACCGCGCGAGCAGGAGCGTGCCGACGCCGCCGTCGATGCCGTCGAGGACCGAATAGCCGGCGAACAGGATCCCGACGAGGAGGAACCAGGTCAGCTGAAGGTCGGTCATGTCACGCCTCCACGGCCTTTCTCTTCTGCGTGCCGGGCCTCTGACGAGAGGTTAGCCCCGTTGACCTCGGCCCGGTGAGACATCGGAGATCCGCGCAGAGGCTTCGAGCCGTTCAGACGGACGAGGTACCTCCCCCCACCCCCGCGAGACGCGCCTCCGGGCCCCACGCAGAGTGTAGAGTGCAGACCAGACCCCACCGTGGATGCGCCCTGGACGGGGCTCCTCGCAGACCGGCTCAGCAGTGCTCGTGCGCGATCACCACGGTCGCGATCGGGATGCCGAAGAAGAGGCCGTAGACGATGATCCTCTGCACGCGCCCCCCGAGGTCGTCCCACGTCCGGTCCAGCCGGTGGAGCGGCAGTCCCGTGATCGCCTGGAGGAGGCCCAGGAGACCGAGGGTCAGGGGAACGACGAAGGCCATCATCCACTTCCCGAAGGCGAACTCTCCCGTGTAGACGAGGAGCCAGATGACGCCCGCGATGCCCCCCAGGCAGCCCAGAGCGAGCAGCGCCCCACGACGCCGGACCGCCCTCTTCGGAAGGTCGTCCGGCTCCGCCCTTTCGAGCTCCCGGAACATCCCGTTGGGATCCACTGTCCCACCCCCGAACGGCTCCCTCGCTCCGTCTCCAGGAACGGCCGGAGTCTAGGACAGAGGCGGGGCTCCTCTCCATCCGAGGCGCCGAGGTGGCGGGCGGGCCGCCAGAGGGATTCTCCCGTCCGGCACGGACCCTGACGCTCGCCGGCCGCGGGAGGGGCGGGGTGTCTCGGAGCCGACCCCGAGCACGGCCGCAGCGCGTGCGGAAGCGGGTCGGCCGCGCGCAGAAGGAGGCGAAGAGATGCCCCGCGCCTCGCGCGGCCCAAGGAGGAATCGACGAGACGGCAAGAAACGGAAGGTGGTCTGGTCTTCCGGTGTCCCGGTGCCCTCCCCTACCCTGCGAGCCTCCGGGCGACCTCCTCGACGGCCTTCTCCACCTCCGGCGTCATCGGCGCCCCGAGGTCGAAACGCCGCGCGACGACTCCCACGACGACGAGGCTCCTCGGCAGCAGGCCGAGCGCGAGGGCGAGCTCGACGCCCTCGGCGACGCCGGCGCCGTGCGTCGTCGCCCAGGAGACGTCCGCCGGGAGCGGCGCGGCGAGGGCGTCGATCTCGAGGATCGTCCCGGCCGGGTCGCTCGACACGACGGCGTCGACGACGACGACGTCGTCGTCCGGGCCCCAGAGGGAGACGAGGCCGGGGGCGTCGCCTCCGTGCTCGTGGAGGACGAGGGAGGGAGAAGGGACGAGGCGGCGGACCGCTTCCCAGCCCGCCGCGTCGTCCCCGCGAAGGTCGTTCCCGACGCCGATGACGATGCGCGCCACGCGCGCCTAGTCTCTCTCGATTCGCACCCTCACGGCGTGCGTCGCGCACGAGATGCAGGGGTCGTAGTTGCGGACCGCCTGCTCGCACTGCCAGGTCAGCTTGTCGAGCGGCATGTCGAAGCGCGCCTCGACGAAGGCCCGCAGGTCGTCCTCGACCTGCTTCTGGTTCTGGGACGTGGGCGGGACGATCTTCGCCTCCTGGATGAGGCCGTCCGCGCCGATCCGGTAGCGGTGGTAGAGGATGCCGCGCGGGGCCTCGGAGATTCCGGCGCCCGAGGCGGCGCGTGGCGGCACCTCGACGTGCGGGGCGGGAGGCGCCTCGTAGGCGTCGATGATCCGGAGCGCCTCGTCGATCGCCCAGAGCGTCTCGACGGAGCGGATGACGATGCTCTTGAAGGGGTTCCGCTCGACGGGACCGAGACCGGCCGCGAAGGCCGCTTCCTGGATGTGCCTCGGGAACCGGTCGAAGTTCAGGGCGTAGCGCGCGGCCGGCCCGACGAGGTAGACGCCTCCGGACTTCTTCCTCGAGTGGAGCGCGTTCGCGTGCTCGACGTGCTCCTCGACGAAGTGGCCCTCGTACTCGGAGACGGCGATGTCGAGACCGCGGCTCGAGACGAGCCGCCCCTCGCAGAGCGGGTACTCGTCGGGGTGGCGGAGCGAGACGAACTCGTAGTCGGGGGCGAAGTCGGGAAACGTCAGCCCGCCCGCGACCGAGAGGAGCTCGGCGGCGATCGGCCGAACGGTGCGCAGCTTCTCTCCGAGGGCCTCGAGGGCCGCCTTCGCCGGGGCCTTGTAGAAACCGCCGACGCGGACGTTGATGGGGTGGATCTCCCGGCCGCCGACGAGCGCCACGATCTCGTTCCCCACCTTCTTGAGGGCGAGGCTCTTCGTGACCAGCTCCGGGTGGTCCCTGGCCATGTGGATCGCGCTCTGGTACCCGAGGAAGTCGGGGGCGTGGAGCATCGCGACGTGCAGCACGTGGCTCTCGATCCACTCGCCGCAGTAGAGGAGCCGGCGCAGCTCGCGCAGCGTGCCCCCCACCGTCACGCCGCAGGCCGCCTCCATCGCGTGGACCGAGCTCATCTGGTAGGCGACGGGGCAGATGCCGCAGATGCGGGCCGTGATGTCGGGCGCCTCGGTGTACTTGCGGCCCCGCAGGAACGCCTCGAAGAACCGCGGCGGCTCGTAGACGTCGAAGCGCGACTCGACGACCTTGTCGCCCCTGAGCTTCACGTAGAGCCCGCCTTCCCCCTCGACGCGGGCGAGCGCGCCGACGGAGACCGTCCGTGAGCCCCCTGCTGCCTTCGGGGCCGGCGCGGTCCTGGCCTTGGCCGGGGCCTTCTTCGCGGGTGCCTTCACGCTACTTCTGCTCATGGATCTCGCTCTCCCGGCGGAACGGCTCGGCGCCCGCGTTGAAGGAGCGGAACGCCCGGACGATTCCGCCGTTGTCGACGCCGAGGTGAGTCCACCCCGCTGCGAGGGCCGAGGTGTTCGGGGTTTCCATCGGGCCGAAGCAGCCGTAGCAGCCCCGGGCGTAGGAGGGGCAGAGCGCTCCGCAGCCCGCCATCGTGACGGGGCCGAGGCAGGGCGTGCCGTGGGCGACCATGACGCACGGGGTCCCTTTCCGCTTGCACTCGACACAGACGCAGAACGTCGGGACGACGGGCTTGCGGTGGTTCAGGAAGGCGCTCAGGACCTCCACGAGCTGGGTCTTGCTGACGGGGCAGCCGCGCAGCTCGAAGTCGACGAAGACGTGGTCGACGACGGGCGTCGACTTGTTGAGCGTCTCGATGTACTGCGGCGAGGCGTAGACGGCCCGCGTGAACTCGGCGACGTCGCGGTTGTTGCGCAGGGCCTGGATGCCCCCGGCCGTCGCGCAGGCGCCGATCGTGACGAGGAAGCGCGCCGAGCGGCGGATCTGGTGGATCCGCTCGGCGTCGTGCGGCGTCGTGATGGAGCCCTCGACGAGGACGACGTCGTAGGGGCCCTTCTCGACGGCCCGCGAGGCCTCGAGGAAGTTGACGATGTCGACCGCCCCCGCCACGGCGAGGAGCTCGTCCTCGCAGTCGAGGAGGGAGAGCTGGCAGCCGTCGCAGGAGGCGAGCTTGAAGACGGCGAGGCGCGGCTTCGGACCGTTCGTCACGTCACACCTCGCGCTGGGTCATGAGGTCCCGCACCTTCGAGAAGGGGAAGACGGGACCGTCCTTGCAGACGAAGTTCGGGCCGTGCTGGCAGTGGCCGCAGAAGCCGATGCCGCACTTCATGTTCCGCTCGAGGGAGACGTGGATGCGGTCCTGCGCGACACCACGCCGCTCGAGCTCCATGACGGTGTAGCGGATCATGACCTCGGGCCCGCACACCATCGCCACGGTCTGGTAAGGGTCGAACGGGACGCGCGGGATGAGCGTCGTCACGACGCCGACGTTCCCGCGCCAGTCGCGCGTCGCGCGGTCGACCGAGACGTGGACCTCGAGACCGAGGTCGGCCCGCCACTCCTTCAGCTGCTTCCGGTAGAGGATGTCCTCCGGCGTCCGCGCGCCGTAGAGGAGGACGACGCGGCCGTAGCGGTCGCGGTTGGCCAGGACCTGGTAGAGCGCCGGTCGCAGCGGCGCGAGGCCGATGCCCCCTGCCACGAAGACGACGTCGTTCCCCTCGGCGGCCGACACGGGCCAGTTCGTCCCGAACGGCCCGCGGATGCCGATGGAGTCGCCCTTCCGGAGGCCCTCCATCCCCTTCGTCACCGCGCCGACCGCGCGGGTCGTGTGGACGAGCGCCTGCGGCACGCCCGGGTCGCCGCTGATGGAGATCGGCACCTCGCCGATGCCGCAGACGTAGAGCATGTTGAACTGCCCCGCGGCGAACGCGAACCCGGCGTGCCCCGCCTCGGGGAGGAGCTCGAGCGTGAACGTGTCGCTCGTCTCCTTCGTCACCCGGTGCACCCGGTAGGGCCTCGGGAACATCGGGTCGGGGACGGACGCGACGGCGCTCATTTGCGGCGGACGCCCTTCGTGGGCATGTCGTCGTAGAGGTCGAGGAGCTGCATCCGCGTCACGTCGAGCCTCTGGGACATGATCTCGGCGAAGCGCTTCAGGAGCGCGTAGCCGAGCTCGTGGTCCTTCTCGCACTTCGTCCGCAGGCACTTGCCATCGAGCGCGATCGCGCGCACGAGCTCCGTCGCGTGCCCGTCGAAGTGCCAGCGGTAGGGCGGTACGAGCCACGACCATCCCATGATGTCGCCCTCCCCGACCGTCTGGAGGACGAGCGGCCCGTGCGCGGGCGAGAAGGCCTCGATGGCGATCGTCCCCTGGCGGATGATGTAGAACTGGTCGGCGTCCTGCCCCTCCTTGAAGAGGTAGGTCCCGGCGTCGAACTTGACGTTCGAGGCGCAGCCCGTGATCAGCGCCAGGTGCTCCTGCTTCATCCCCTTGAGGAAGGGATGCTCCGCCAGGATCGGCTCAAGCGTCGTGGGGCCGTCGAACATCGTGTCCCCGAGGTCGGGAAAGAAAAACTTCGTCATCGTTCACTCCTTTCCCCGGGCCTTGTCCGTCTGGAAGGCGCGGGCCTCCGCCGTCAGGTCGATCCCGGTGGGACACCAGGTGATGCATCGCCCGCAGCCGACGCAGCCCGACTCCCCGAACTGGTCGATCCACGAGGCGAGCTTGTGGGTGAGCCACTGCCGGTAGCGCGAGGCGCCCGTGCGCCTCACGCTGCCGCCGTGGATGTACGAGAAGTCGAGCGTGAAGCACGAGTCCCAGCGGCGCCAGCGCTCGGAGACGCGCCCCGTCAGGTCGGTCGTGTCCTCGATCGTCGAGCAGAAGCAGGTCGGGCAGACGAGTGTGCAGTTCGCGCACGAGAGGCAGCGTTTCTCCACCTCTTCCCAGCGGGGGCTCTCCACCTTCGCCTGGAGCGCCTCCTTGAGCCCGGCGGTCTCGAGCGTGCGCCCCATCCCTTTCGCGGCCCTTGCCCAGGCGGCCTTCGCCGCGTCCAGGTCCTCGGCCACGGCGGCCCTCTTCGGGACGTCGGCGAGGAGGGCCGCTCCGCGGTCCGAGCCGACCTCGGCCAGCAGCTCGTGGCGTCCCTCCCGGAAGAGCTCGGTGAGGGCGAGGTCGAACCCGGTCTCGGCCCGGGGACCGGTCCCCATCGAGGCGCAGAAGCAGGTGCCGTGCGCCTCGGTGCACTGAGCGACGACGAGGAGCGCCTCCTGCCGCCGCGCGGCGTAGGCCGGCTCGGCGTAGGGACCGCCGAGGAGGACCTTGTCCTGCCTCCCGATCGCCGCGAGGTCGCACGGCTTGATGCCGAGGAAGGCGACCTTCTGCGCCGACGCGTCCCCCTTCTCGAGCGTGAAGCCGCTCTTCTCGCGGTGCGCCCGGAATCTCAGGAACGCCGGCGGGTGGAGCCACCGCTTGGCGGAATCGGGGCCGACCGCGTGGCCCAGGAGCGCTCCGTCGTCGCGCTCCTTCAGCCGGTAGCTCCCCGGGGCCTGCTCGTCGGTCTTCCCCGCCGGGAGCTCGGCAGCGGTGCCGATCTCCCGGAGCGCGATGACGCCGTCGCGAACCGAAGGGGCGACGACGGCGTGGCCGGAGTCGACGAGCGCACCGAAGAGGAGGGACAGGTCCGCCGCCTCGAAAATGTAGGCGGGCCGGGGTTCCAAGGCCATTGGAGTCGCCTCCGGGAGGCGAAGCCACGAGATCGGCGCTCCTCGCGGAGCTCCGTTCGGCTTCTTTCCTCTTCTGTACCGTCAGCCTGCGCGGCCCTCTCGCGGCGTGTCAAGGAGAGGCGCAGCTTCCCGGCGAAAAGGATGCGAACGCATCAAAACAGGCTCAGGCCGGGTCCGGATTCGCGGGAGCCCCGAGGCGCGAGGCGGGCTCCCCCGACGTCCCGAGGAGCCGTCCGCCGCGTCCGTACCTCACTTCGCCGCCGGCGGGAACCGGCTTCGAGAGGAAGACCCGGAACGGAGAGGGCTGGACTGGAGGGAGACGGAGCTCGTCCGGCCTCGATGCCGACGCCGAGCTGACGCTCACGGGGATCGACGGCGGTCCGAAGAAGAGGACCAGCGATCCCGGAGGGCTTTCGATGCGAGCCTCGCCGCCCCGGAAGACGAGCCTCTCGAGGCTCGCGATCGAGTGGACGCGCGGCGGCCGGGGCACGAACCAGTAGAGGTCGAGGCGCCCCGCACGGGTGACCGACCGGAGGCGGAGGCCGGCATCCGGGGCGCGGAGCGCCGCGAGACCGGCCCGGCGGGCCGCGTCGAGCTGCGCGGGGTCGACGACGACGACCTCCGCCCCGAAGTCCCGGAGCATCGCGAGAGCGACGACGCCGTCGACGGAGCCCTGCGCCTTCGCGACCCAGCGGTGGGGCAGGGGCTCGAACGTGAACCACCCGTTCACGACGCGCCGGCCGTGGACGACCTGATCGACCCAGGCCTGCATCGCCTGCGGGCGGCCCATCGGGTAGTACGCCACGATGGCGTCGGGAGCGAGGCCGCCGAGGACCGTCGCCGCCGGGGTGGCGTCCGGGAAACGGTAGGACGGGACGTTCGCGGGCCACGCGTCGAGGGCGACGACGGTGCAGGCCGCGAGCGGAAGCCACCGGCCCCGGACGCGGCGGGCCAGGGCGGCGTAGGCGAGGACGGCCGCGGCGCCGAGCGACACGTCGAACCACTGGTCGTACCGGTGGATGCCGCGCACGGAGGAGAGCACCGGCAGCCGCGAGAGGAAGGCGAGCGGGCCCGGCCCGACGGGACGGCCGGCGAGACGCACCGTGGGCCCGAGCGCCAGCAGGAAGAACAGCGCGGCGAGGAGGACCCAGGGGAACGGGGAGCGCTCGACCCCTGCGCCGGCGGGGCGACGGCGAAAGAGAGCCCACGCGCCGAGGGCCGCGAGGACCGACAGGGTCGGGAAGAACGCCGCCGCGCCGAGCGGGAAGCCGGGGACCGCGGCCTCGAGCAGGTCCCTCACCGGTCCGCCGAAGATCCCGCCGTGGAAGAGGGCGAGGACGTCGGCCGCGTGCGCCTCGAAGGTCGATGCGTCGGCCACGACGCCGAAGTCGTTCCGGAGCCGGAAGAGGGGAGCGTGCCAGAGCGCGGCGGGGGCAAGCGCCGCGAGCCCCGCCCCCTGCCAGCGTTCCATCGACTCGCGCAAGGTAACGGGCAAATCCA
>CAZNSS010000095.1:0-10338 GCA_964575465.1 uncultured Holophagales bacterium
GACGCCGGCCCCGGCGAGCCGGGCCCGCGGCGTCTGCGGGCCGGGGACGGCGGGCTCCGCGGCGGGGCTCATGCGCGCGAGAGGAGCCCGGGGTGCGCGACGAGGAAGCGGACCGTGCGGCGGATCCCCTCCTCGATCGTCGTGGAGGGACGCCACCCGAGCCCCCGGACGCGCGCCGTGTCGAGGAGGACGAACGGGGCGTCGCCCTTCCAGCCCCGCGAGCCTCCCGTCGTCCGGTACCGCACCCCGGACAGCCCCAGCTCGTCGCAGACGATGTCGGCGACGGCGAGGACGTTCACGTCTTCCGTGTGTCCGAGGTTGAAGACGTTCTTCATCCCGTCGGACCGGGCGAGGGCGAGCATCATCGCGTCGAGGCCGTCCTGCACGTAGAGGTACGACTTCCGCTGTCGCCCGTCCCCGAGGACCTCGAGCTCGCCCGGGTCGGCCCGGAGCTTTTTCACGAAGTCGAACACGACGCCGTGGGTGTAGCGCTCGCCGACGAAGGAGACGAAGCGGAAGACGAAGGAGCGGATCTCGTGGTACTCGCCGAAAGCCTGGATGAGGGCCTCACCCGCGAGCTTCGAGGCCCCGTAGACCGAGGTCTGCACCAGCTCCGCGGCCTCGGGCGTGGGGAAGACGGCGGGCTCCCCGTAGACGGTGGCGGAGCTCGAGAAGAGGATGCGCCGGGCTCCCGTGTCGCGCATGGCGCAGAGGACGCCGAAGGTGGCGAGGACGTTCTGCTCGAGGTCGCGCCGGGGGTTCGCGGCGCCGCCCCGCACGTCGGCGTTCGCCTGGAGATGGCAGACGAGGTCGCAGCCCTCCATGGCCCGCGCGAGCCGGGGAGCGTCCAGGACGTCGCCCTCGACGAACCGGAACCGGGGGCTCTTCCGCGCCTCGTCCAGGAACTCCGCGCGGCCCGTGGAGAGGTCGTCGAAGGCGACGACGTCCCAGCCTTCCGAGAGGAGCCGGTCGGTGAGGTGGCTTCCGATGAAGCCGGATCCTCCCGTCACGAGCGCCCTCACGCGGCAGCTCCGTCTTCCCTGAGGATGATCCCCGCGGCCTCCCGCAGGTCCGCGGCGCGGAACTCCGGGGCGCAGCCGGGGTCCGCCGGGACGGTACCCACGAGGATCGTCCTGGTGCCCGCGGCGCGCCCCGCGCGGACGTCCGAGGGGAGGTCCCCGACGAAGAAGGCCTTCGCCAGGTCGATGCCGTACCGCGCCGCGGCGTCGAGGAGGAGTCCCGGGCGCGGCTTTCGGCAGGCGCACCCCGCGGCCTCGTCGTGAGGGCAGACGAGGATCTCGCGGATCACCGCGGGGCGGACCTCCTCGCGCAGCTTCGCGTGGATCGCCTCGAGGGAGGCCGGCGACACGAGGCCCAGGGCGACGCCCTTCTGGTTCGTCGCGACGAGGATCTCGTAGCCGCGCGCGTGGAGGTCGAGGACGCCCGCGACGGCCCCGGGCAGGATCGACAGCGCGTCGGGGCCGGAGACGTACTCGTGCGGGGGCGGCCGCCGGTTCAGGACGCCGTCGCGATCGAGGAAGACGAACCGGGCCGTCACGGCTCCTCGAGCCTCCGGGCGTGCTCGCACAGGAGGTGGTGCACGACGCTGTGGACGCCCTCGACCAGTCCGTAGGCGCCCCGGGGCGTCGGGACGAGGATGACGTGGTCCGCGAGCCGGGCGGCCTCGCCGCCGTCGAAGCCGACGAGAGCGATGGAGCGGGCCCCGCGTTCCCGTCCGTAGAGGAGCGCGTTGAGCACGTTGGGGCTGTTGCCCGAGGACGAGATGGCGAAGAGGACGTCGCCGGGAGAGAGGAAGTTCTCGAGCTGGCCCACGAAGGCGCCGTCGTAGCCGTGCCGGTACACGCCCGCGTATCCGCCGTCGAGGAAGAACGTCTCGCCGTCGTTGGCCTGCGCGGTGAGCCAGGCCTCGTTGTCGAGGCTCCAGGCCCTGTAGAGCTTCTGTCCGGGCCGGACGCCCTTCGTCCCCTTTCCGAGGTCCGCCGCGAGGTGGGTGGCGATGCTGTGGCTGCCTCCGTTGCCGAAGAGGAAGATGTGCCGCCCTTCCTCCTTGGCCTCGTGCAGGATCTCGGCGGCGCGGACCACGGCCGCGAGGTCGAGGCTCTCGAGCGCCCGCACGGTCTCGTCGCGGAGGCTTCCGACGTGGCCGTACCCGGCCGGATGCGAGTCCCCGGGCACGCTCACGGCAGCTCCTCCCGGCTCTCGGTCAGGATGAGGCGGGTCCCCTGCGGCTCCAGCTCGATCGGGAACTCGCGGAGCTCGGAGAGGGCGGCCCGGACCCGGGCGTGCCGGTCGGGCCGGCAGCAGAGGAGCAGGAAGCCTCCTCCTCCCGCACCCAGGAGCTTCCCCCCCTCGGCTCCCGCCGCGAGGGCCTTCTCGTACCACTCGTCGATGCGGCCGCTCGAGATCCCGTCCGCCAGGTTGCGCTTCAGCTGCCAGCCGGCGTGGAGCAGCGCGCCGAGGCTGTCGACGTCGTTCTTCCGGAGCCGGTCCCGCAGCTCGCGCGCGAGGTCGCGCATCCGGAGGTGGGCCGCGAAGCTCTCGGCGTCGGAGACCATCCGGCGCTGCTGGTCGGAGAGGATCGTCCGGGCGTCCCGCGTCAGCCCCGTGTAGAACATGAGGAGGCGGGAGGAGAGGTCGGCCCGCGCGGCGGGCCTCAGGTAGATGGGGTCGACGACGACCGTCCCGTCCGGGTTGAACTGGATGTAGTTGAGGCCGCCCATCGCGGAGGCGAACTGGTCCTGCTTCCCGATCGGGTTCCGGAGGATGGAGAGCTCGAGCTCGCAGGCCCGCGTCGCGATCTCGAAGTTCGAGAGCGGCCTGCCGGTGTACTGGGAGAGCGCGTGGAGCAGGCCGACCGAGAACGCCGTGCTTCCCCCGAGGCCCGAACCGCCCTCCTTCGGAAGGTCCGCGACGATCCCGAGCTCGATCTTCCGGTGGATGCCGAAGAGACGCAGGGCTTCGCGGAAGACGGGCATCCGGATCTCGTCGAGGCTCGATACCGTCTCGGTCTCGGCGTACTTGAGCTGGATGTGGTCCGAGAAGAACGGGTGGGCGAAGACGTAGACGTACCTGTTGACGGCGGTGGAGACGACGGCGCCGGGCTCCCGCTCGTAGAAGGCGGGCAGGTCGGTCCCGCCGCCGGCGAAGCTGACGCGGAGCGGCGTGCGGGTGATGATCACGGGGAGTCGTGTCTCCTTCCGAGGTGCGCGGAGAAGGCGTCGAGGCGCGCGGGCGTGCCGATGTCCCACGGCCGTTCGGGCACTGCGAACGCGAGGAGCGAGCCCTCCCGGATGACCCGGGGCCAGACGACCTCCTCCAGCGACAGCGGGCGCGGGTCGTCCGCCGCGAAGTAGCCGAAGAGCGAAGCGCGGTAGGCGCCCGCGCCGGCGTCGACCCGGGTCAGGAGAGGGTCGTTCCCCCGCTTCCGGTAGTCGCGGACCGTCTCGCCCGAAACCGCCAGGTTGTTCGCCTCGACGTCCGCCGTCGGCTCGGCGTTCCGGAAGGCGGCGAGGACGCCGGCGACCCCCGGCGGCGAGGCGAGGAGCCGGGCGAGGAGCGCGCGGTAGTCGACGGCCAGGTACGAGTCGCCGTTGAGCACGATAAAGGCGTCCCCGAGGAGGTGCCGCGCGCGGACGAGCGCGCCGCCGGTTCCCTCGGGGCGCTCCTCGCGCGAGAAGAGGAACGTCAGACCGCCGCCTCCGTAGCTCCGGAAGTGAGCCTCGACGAGGTCCCCGCGGTGTCCCGTGAGAAGGACGAAGCGGCGGAACCCCTGCCCGGCGAGGAGATCGACCTGGTGCTCGAGGAAGGGGCGCCCGAGGATCGGAACGAGCGGCTTCGGAACCGCTTCCGCGAGGGAGCCGAGACGAGTCCCGAATCCGCCACAGAGGATCGCGACGGGGACGTCCGCGACGTCCGTCACGCCGACCTGTCCCGCGGTTCGAAGCCGTGGGCCGACTCGACGAGGTAGAGGGGCCGGTCGCGCACCTCGTCGTAGATCCGTCCCGTGTACTCGCCGAGGATGCCGAGCGCCGTGCACTGCAGGCCCGAGAGGACCAGGACGAGGGGGACGAGTCCCGGGAGCGGGTCGCGCCAGCGCGCCCAGAGGCCCGCGATCCAGAGCGCGAAGGCCCCGGCGCCCAGGCCGAGGAGGACGATGCCGAGGAGCCCGACGAGCTGGAGCGGGACGCTCGAGAACCCGACGACGCCGTTGAACCCGATCCGGAGGGACCCGATGACCGGGTACTTCGTCTCCCCCAGCACCCGCTCGTCCCGGTGGTAGGGAACGGCAACCTGCGAGTAGCCGACGAGACCCACCATGCCGCGCAGGTAGCCGTGCCCTTCCTTCAGCCGCTTCAGCTCGTCGACGACCCGCCGCGAGAGGAGCCGGAAGTCTCCGGTGTCCCTCGGGATCGGGACCGTCGAGATGCGGTGGATCACGGAGTAGGCGGCCGAGGCGACGAGCTTGCGCAGGGGGTGCTCGCCCTTCCGGCTGATGCGCTGGGCGTAGGCGACGTGGTACCCCTCCCGCCACCGCCGCACGAGCTCGGGAATCAGCTCCGGGGGGTCCTGGAGGTCGACGTCGATGACGACGCAGGCGTCACCGGAGGACCAGTGAAGGCCGGCGAGCGTGGCCGCCGGCTGTCCGAACCGGCGCGAGAACTCGAGCAGCTTCACGCGGGGCTCGCGTGCGCGTTCGTCGAGGATCACCTCGCGGGTCGCGTCCTTCGACGGGTCGAGCGCGAAGATGATCTCCCAGTCGCACCCGAGGCCCTCGAGGACGGCCTTCGTCCGGGCGAGGAACGGAGGGATGCTCTTCTCCTCGTTGAACACGGGCACGACGACCGACAGCACGAAGGGGGACGGGCGAGCCGCGCCGGGGGGGGCTTTCGGGTCTATTACGCCAGGCGGTGAAGCGGTCCCTGTCATCTCTCGCCTTTCGGAAAGGGCCGCAGCCAGACGAGGCCCTTGTCCCGGTCGCTGACGAGGAGCCGCGTGCCGGGAGGTGGAAGGGCGATCCCGAGAGGCGCGGCGAAATCGGACCGCTCCCGGTTCGGGCGGAACGCCTCGAGGGTCTTCCCGTCCTTCGCGATGAGCCGCACCTCTCCCTCCAGCGGGATCGTGAGCCAGACCGTTCCGGGCTCGATCACGAGGACGCCCGGCTCCGAGTAGGCCTCCGTCCTCCAGCCCGGAACGGGGATCCGGGAGAGCGGCCTGCCGTTCGAGTCGAAGAGGGACAGTCGCGCGTTGCCGTTGTCGCAGACGTAGACGGTCCCCTCGATGTCCACGGCGATCCCCATCGGATCCGAGAGCTCGCCCGGCCCGTCGCCCCGCGTTCCCCACTCCTTCTCGACGGCTCCGTCGGCCGAGAGCCGCACGACGCGGTGGTTCCCGGTGTCGGAGACGAAGACCCTCCCCTTGCCGTCCACCGCGATCCCGCGGGGGCCGAAGAAGCCGCCCGCGAGCTCGCGCCGGAACGAGCCGTCGGGACCGAGGACCTGGACCCTCCCGTTCCACGTGTCGGCCACGAAGACCTCGCCCGTGGGGCCGACGGCGAGAGCGCAGGGCTGGTTGAACTCGAGGGGGCCGCTGCCCTTGACGCCGAACGGCTCGGGGTCCGAGAGGCTCTTCGTGAGCCGTACGACGCGATCGTGCCCGAAGTCGGCGACCCAGACGTGCCCGTCGGGCGCGACGGCGAGCCCTCGCGGCTCCACGAGACCGGTCACCTCGCGTGGGGCCCCCGGCTCGGTTCGCGGAGGCTCTCTCCGCGTCCAAGGCACGCCGGCACCCGGGGCCGCGACGAGGCCCGGCCCGAGAAGGACGCGGTAGAGCTGCACGCCGCTCCTGGAGAAGACCGGCTTCAGGAGGTCGGGCAGCGTCCGGAACGTCTCCTCGTGGGTCGTACCGTAGGCCGCGCGCTCCTCGCGGCCCGAGACGACGAAGCTCACGCCGTATCTCGAGAGCACCTCGCCGATGGCGTCTGCCGAGCCGACGGTGTAGAGGGCCCTCAGCTCGGCGATCCGGCGGTCCAGGTCGGAGCGCGCCTTCCCGCGCTGAAAGACGTGGTAGTCCCACCCGAGCACGATCGGGAGCCCCGTGTTCATCGAGAACCGGGTGTACTCCTGGTAGGCGGGCCCGAAGGCCTCGGCGAGGACCGGCAGCCCGGCCACGTTTTTCTCGATCCAGTCGAGGGCGGCGGCCTCGTCGGGCCGGTGTGCCGCGAGGTAGGCCATGCCGTCCAGCGTCCACCGCGGCGTCTCGACGCGCCGGGTCCGGAGGTGCCCTGCGATCGCGAGGGCCGACGTCGCGAGGGCGGCCAGGCCGGCAAAGGTGGCGCCGAAACGCCAGAGGGAACGGGCGGGGCTGCGCCACGAGGTCCGGGCGAGGAGGGCGTCGACGGCCGCGGCTCCCGCGACGGCGAGGAGAATCGTGGCGTCGAGGCCGAACTTGAACACCGTGTTCATCCGGTCCCAGACCCAGACCAGCTCGCAGCCGCCGAGGATGAGGAAGGCGTACGCGGCGAGCGCCGGGGCGATCCTCGCCTCTGCCGGCAGGCGACGCGAGAACGCGCACGCGAGACCGAGGGCGGCGAGCCCGAAGGCGAAGACGCGAATCGACGGCGCCGGAGCGAGGCGCCCCGCGCGCAGGCCCGGCAGGCTGAAGAGCGAGAGCGCGAGGAGCAGCGCGGTCGCGGCCACGAGGAGTCCGGCGAACCAGCCGGGCCGCTCCGGGTCCCGCACGGTCCTGCGGAAGAGGAGGAGCAGGAACGGGGCGAGCAGGGCGACCGCGAGCCCGTGGACGAGCCCGAACGAGACGGGGTCGAAGAACGGTCCCACCTCCCAGCCGATGTTCCGCGGCGGGGGACGGAAGGCCTTCCAGAACGGGAGCGTCCAGAGCGCGGCCGCCAGGACGACGATGACGGCGGGAACGATCGCGCCCGCGAGGAGCCGGCCGAAGCTCCATCCCGGCGGGGGAGCCGACGGCCTCGGAGTCGCGGCGACGGCCGAGACCGTGAGAAGGAGCAGGACGAGCCCGCCGGCCGTCGGGGTGGACCAGCCGTTCGTGATGACGAGCGCTCCGAGGAAGAGCGCCGCCAGCAGGAGCTGGACGCTCCGGCCGAAGGGCGGTACGTAGACCTCGTGGGACGACCTGCGGCGCGCGACGAGGAGGAGAACCGCGAGAAGGCCGAGCAGGAAGGGGAAGCCGAGGACGTGCGCGTGCAGGTCGGCGAAGAGGAAGCTCCAGAGCGGGAACTCGTTGATCTCGCTCTGCCCCTTCAGCACCCGCGAGACGGCCCAGAACGAGTCGAAGTCGACGGCTTTCCGCCGCGCGAGCTCGACGAGCCCCGCCAGGTTGCCGGCCCCGAGGCCGAGGAGGACGGCGAAGGCGCCGGTCCGGAGCTTCCCGCCGAGGAAGGCCCCGGCCGAGAAGAGGCCGACGGCCGTGAGGGCCGCGGTCGACGCGACGCCGAGATTGAACGCGAGCGCGGGGTGGACGCCGAGGGCCTTCGAGAACGCGGCGACGAGGAAGTGTCCGAAGTAGGTGTACGAGAGGGCCGTCCCGGAGAACCACGGCTCGGGCGGGGGGAGGACGTCGCTCCGGAGGAGGGCGTTGAGGATCGCGAAGTCCATCGGCTTCTCGCCCCAGAAGATCTCGGGCGACCAGGCGCGGATCGCGGCGAAGGAGAGGAACGTCCCCCAGAAGACGAGCTCGGTCCCCACCCGCTCGCCGCGGGGTACGGCGCCGGCGGGTCGCCGGGCGAGCGAGCCCGCGAGGAGGATGCCGGCGGCCACCGCGAACGCGAACGACGGAAGGAACGAGAACGGCCCCCACGACACGAGCACGAAGGAGAGCGCCCCGAACAGCGTGACGCCGGAGAGCTTCGCGAGGCCGTAGGTCCCGGGCAGCGCGGGAAGGAACGGGCCGAGGAGCCGCCAGGCGGCCCAGCCCAGGCCCTGCAGGAGGGCGGCCCACAGCGCCAGGGCGAGGAGGCTCGAGCGGGTTCCGGCGATCCCCCCCGGGCTGTCGGCCCATGGATCCGCGGGTCCTGCGCGCAGCATCTGGCTGCGGGTGAGCTTCCGCGACGGGACCCCGTCCCTGAGGAGCTTCTCGAGCTCCTGCGCTCCGAGCCTGCCCGCGTTCCGGAACACGACGGCCTTCGGATGGTCGTAGACGGAGAACGACTCGTCGGCGAGCTCGCTCGGGAGCTTCAGCCCGAGGAGCTGCGGGGGCGACGCGAACGTCCGGACGAGGGTGTAGCCGAGGTCGCCCGAGAAGAGGAGCCGGAAGAGCCGGTCCGTGTCGGGGAACTTCCCGCTCGCCTGCGTGACCGCTCCGTAGAGCCGCTTGGTCTGGAGGACGAGGACGTCTCCCGAGGAGAGCTGGGCGGCGAGGGTCCGCGTCTTCGACGGGCCGTCGGGCTCGTAGAAGGAGAGATTCACGATGCGGAATCGTTCGGCGGGACGGTCGGGAAGGGAGAAGGGGAATCCCTCGTCCCAGTCCTGCGCGAGGACCCGCGCGCCCGGCGCGACGTTCTCGTGGAACCACTCGGACGCCGCGACGATCGTGTGGGGGCGCGTGTAGATCGAGAGGAAGGCGAGGAGGTACGTGAGCGAGAGGGCGAGGACGGCGCGCCGCACGAGCGGACGCACGCGGCCCTCGCCCTCTCGGGCGGCGAGGAGCCACCCGGCGGCCAGGAGCAGCGCCGGGTAGAGCGGGAGGAGGTAGCGCGGGAACTTGACGTCGAACGAGGCCGTGACGGCGAAGAACGGAATCGCCCACGACCAGATGAGGAGCTCGCGCGGATCACGTTTGCGCACGAGGGCCCGAAGCCGGCCTGCCGCCCCCGCGAGCGCCGCGAGGCCGAGGGCGGGGCCGACGCCCCAGACGACGAGCTCGCGAAGGTCGTAGAGGACCTTCGGAACGCCGACGTACTGGTTCGTGTACGGCACGGAGCCGGCGCTCCTCACCATCCGGCCCTGCTCGCCGACGCCTGCGAGGTAGTCGCGCCAGGCGAGGATCGCGTACGGCTGGCCGGCGGCGTATCCCGCGACGAAGCCGAGGCCCGCCGCGGCCGCCGTGCCGAGGAGGTCGGTCGCGCGGCGCGTGCGGGCGAACAGGAGGAGGGGAGCGAGGCCCAGGGGGAGGAGGAGGGTCGCGGCGCTCGCCTTGGTCGCGAGGGCGAGACCCGCCACGACGCCGGCGAGAAGGAACGCCCCGGCGGTCCCGCGCTCGAGGGCGCGGGCGAGGAGGAGGAACGTCGCGAGGACGAGGGTCGTCAGCGGGACGTCGTTCGTGGCGAAATGGGAGTTCTGGACGTGGAAGACCGCTCCGGCGAGGAAGACGCCCGCGAGGAGACCCGCGCGCTCGCCGAAGAGCTTCCGGCCGAGGAGCGCGAGAAGCACGCACGCGAGCGACCCCCACGCGGCCGAGAGGACACGCCCGATCAGGAGGTTCCCGTCCCAGGAGAGGAACCACGGGTGCACGTTTCCGAGGAGCGAGCAGGCGGCGCGGGTGACGTAGAACGGCAGGGAGCCGTAGGCGTAGAACTTCGGGTCGAGCTGCAGCGGCGAAAAGGAAAGCTGGTGGACGGCTTCGGTGATCCGTCTCTCGTCGGGGTGGTAGTTGTGCCCGTCGTCGTACCTGAGCCCGAAGAGGCGGACGGCCATGGCGCACGCGAACAGCAGGGCGAGCGCGAGCCTGAAGCGGCGGGTGCCCGGCTCGGCCATCAGACGGGGAGCCTCCGGAAGATGGCGGCCGGGAGCGCCCGGAGAAGGGCCATCACGGGGCGCCAGAACCAGGGCGTGTAGACGACGGAACGGCCGGCGCGGAGCGCCGCGGCGACGTCCCGCGCCACGCGCTCCGGCCGGGCAACGAGGGGGGAGGACGCCCGCATGAGGCCCCACGACATCCGGGTGTCGACGGGACCGGGCTTGACGCAGAGCACGCGGACCCCGCCGCCGGCGAGGCGCGCGGCGAGACCCTCGAGCGTGACGGAGAGCGCGGCCTTCGTGGCCCCGTAGGAGTAGTTCTTCCTCCGCCCGCGGTCTCCGGCGACGGAGGAGAACGCGCAGAGGAAGGAGCCGCGCCGCCCCTCGAGGAGGCCTGCGGCAGCCTCGAGGAGCGCCGCCGTCGAGCGGACGTTCACGTCGATCATCTCGAGACCCGCCGCGGGATCCCGCCGAACGTCGTCCTGATCGGGCATCGACGCGAACGCGACGACGACCCCCGTGAGCTCGCCCGGGAGGGCGGAGGCCGCGCGCGCGGGGAGAGCCGCTGCCCCCGAGGCGTCGCGGGCGTCGAACGCGAGCGCCGCCGTGG
>CAZNSS010000096.1:0-10332 GCA_964575465.1 uncultured Holophagales bacterium
CGTCACCGGGCTTCCCTTCTCCGAGCCGGCCTGCCGGGCGACGGCGAGCAGGGCCCGAGCGTCGGCGAGGTCCCGCCTCGCGGCCTCGTCGCCCTCCCCGCCGACGAGGCCGCCGCGAAGGAGCCGCAGCGTCGCCGCGAACTCCGCGGCGCTCGCGAAGCGGGCATTCCGGTCCTTCGAGAGCGACTTCAGGATCGCGTGCCGGACCGGCTCGGGCACGCGGACGCTCCGGTCGGTCGTCGCGAACGGCCGCGGCCTCTCCATCACGTGCTGGCGCACCCACGCCTGCGGCGTCTCCGCGAGGTAGGCGGGGCTTCCCGTCAGGAGGTGGTAGAGGACGCACCCCATCGAGTAGACGTCGCTCCGCCCGTCGATCGCCTCGCCCCGCTTCAGCGCTCCGAGCTGCTCGGGCGAGGCGTAGCGGAGCTTCCCGACGAAGATCCCGGTCGTCGTGAGCCCTTCCTCGTCGGGGCGCTTGGCGACGCCGAGGTCGATGATCTTCACGAGCGGCCGCCCCGAGGCGTCGGCCACCATCAGGTTCTCGGGCGAGACGTCCCGGTGGACGATCCCCTCCCCGTGCAGGTAGTGGAGCCCGTCGAGGGCCTGCGCCCCGAGGTCGAGGAGGGTGGAGACGGGCAGGAGCTTCTTCGTTCCCATGACGTCGGAGAGGCTCGGACCGTCGATGAGCTCCATGACCATGTAGAAGGTCCCGGGCTGCGCCTCGGCGAAATCGTGCAGGACGGCGACGTTCGGGTGCGAGAGCCGCCTCGCCATCTCCGCCTCGCGGCGGAACCGCTCGAGGGCGTGCGGGTCCTCCTCCATAGAGGCCCGCATCACCTTGATGACCCGCGGCTCGTCGAGGAGGAGGTGACGGACCCGGTAGACGGCCCCCATCCCCCCCTCCCGGAGCTTGCCCACGACCTCGTAGGTTCCGCCGACGACCGGGAGCGCCATGCGAAGAGACTAGCGCGGACGCCTTCGCCCCGCGATGATCCGCGCGCATGGTCCCCGTGTCTCGACGGTGGGTCGCCGGTTCGTTCGGCCTCGCCTTCACGCTGGGCGCCGCCGCCGGCACCGCGGTCCTCCTCGCGGGCGCCTTCGGGAAGCCCCTCCCGCTGGACCACCGCCAGCTGCACGGCCACACGCAGGTCTTCGGGTTCGCCGGCCTCCTCGCCGTCGGCCTCGTGGAGGCGGCCCTCCCGGCCGGTCTCGGCCTCGCACCACGGCGGATGCCGCGTGCCGCGTTCGGGCTCCTCCTCGCGTCGATCCTGCTCCGGAACGCCAGCCAGCCGTTCGCCGCCTTTCCCCTGGGGCGGCTCGGCGTCGTGGTTTCCGCGGCGCTCCTCGTGGCGGGCGCCTTCTCGGTGGTCGGCTTCGTCTCCTCGCTGCTCGTGGAGGCCGGGCCCCGGGGCGGCACCGGAGGGAGACGCCTCGCGCTCGCGTCGGCCGCGACGTCCGCCCATCTCGCCGTCGCCGTCGGCGTCAACGCGCTCCAGGCGCTCTGGATCGTCCGGGGAAACGGCTCCGTTCTCCCGCGCCCGCTCACCGAGTCCTTCTCGGACGCGGCCCTGTCCGGCGCCCTCCTCGCGGCCGGCTTCACGCTCGGCTTGCGCCTCGGGCCATCCGTCGGACGTCCCGACGTCCGGCGCGGCCTCGTGCCGCGGGCGCTCGCGTTCCAGGCCGCCGG
Organism: uncultured Holophagales bacterium; assembly: GCA_964575465.1. Lineage (GTDB taxonomy): Bacteria > Acidobacteriota > Thermoanaerobaculia > UBA5066 > UBA5066 > UBA5066. The sequence continues at coordinate 1,688 of CAZNSS010000096.1, forward strand.
CGTCGGGACTTCCCTCGTCTCCTGGCTCCCGGTCCTTCCCGCTCCCGCCGCCCTCGGCATCCGCGACGCCGGCCAGCTGCTCGTGGCAGCTGCCGTCTTCCTCTACCTGCGGGCGACCTCTCTCGCTTCCGGAAGGGACACGCGCCCCGTCGCCGAGCCGACGCTTCGTGCGTCGGACGTCGCGATCCGGCTCTCCTTCGGCGCCCTCGGCCTCTGGGCCGCCCTCGGCGCCGGGACGGTCGTGCTCTCCCGCCTGACCCCGATCGCCGTCCGCAATCCCTGGTGGGAGGACGGCACTCGGCACCTCTTCTCCGTCGGCTTCGTCACGATCCTCGTCGTCGGCGCCGCGGGCCGCCTCGCGCCGTTCCTCTTCGGCCGACCGCTCGCCTCCGGGCCGATGCAGAGGGCCGCCGTCGCCTCCGTCGCGACCGGAGCGCTCCTCCGCCTCCTCCAGTTCCCGGCGCTCGCCTGGCCCGGCCTCTACCGCGTGGCGTCCTTTTCGGGCGTCGCCGTCCTCGTCGGGCTCTCGCTCCTCGCGGCGAACCTCAGCCTCACGTCGCGGCGGGCGTCGACCCGGACCTGACCGCCCCGTCGCGGAACCGCCGAGAGGCGGGGTTGACCCGGCTGCTGCGCCGCATTACAACCCCGCGCGCGGGGCTTCCCCGCGGAGGGTGAGATGAGACCGGTCCGCGATGAACAGGAGCTCGAGGGAGCTTTCGGGGAGCCGTGGGCTCTCGTCTTCAAGCACTCGACCCGCTGCCCCGTCAGCACGGCGGCCTGGCGCGAGGTGGTCCGCTTCCGGGAGCAGCACCCCGAAGCGCCCGTCTACGTCCTGCACGTCGTGGAGCAGCGCGCTCTGTCGAACGCCCTCGCCGCGCGGACCGGGATCCGGCACGAGTCCCCCCAGGCGATCCTCCTCGCGGACGGCGCCGTGACGTGGTCCGGTTCCCACGAGGCGATCACCGTCGAGGCCCTCGAGGAACGGCTCCCCGCCGCGGTGGCCCGGTGACACTCTTCACCGGACCCGCGGAGTTCCGCCGGGTCTTCGACCTCCTCTTCACCGTCCTGTCGCGGGACGCGCGATTCGGTCCCCGGCTGAAGGCGCTCGGGAAGGCGCAGCGCTTCGTCATCCGCGACCTGAAGCTGACGCTCGACGTGGACGGCACGAAGGCGGGATCGAAGGGGGCCGACAGCCTCAGGTGGACCTGGAACGGAAAGGGCTGCAGCTGGACACCCGCCGCGACCCTCGAGCTCGACGCCGAGACCGCGAACGCGTTCTTCCAGGGGCGGGTCAACCTCCCTGTCGCGCTCCTGAAGGGGACGATCTCCGTCGTCGACGGAAGCGCGGCCGTCCCCCTCGAGACGCTGCCGATCCTGAAGGCCTTCTACCCCGTCTGGGTCCAGCGGATCCGGCACGAGGGGTGGGACCACCTCGTCGCCTGACGCGGCGACGGCGTCGCTCATCCGTGCGGCTCTCACGCGAGCCGCTCGTCGAGAGTCCTCGCTCGTCGTCCGTCCCGCTTCTTCCCGGTTCGAGCCCTTTTGACGCTCCTCCCGCGCTCGGACGGTCACGGGAATGTGAAGGTGCAGGCCTGGACCTCGGCGCCCGGGGCGACCTCGAGGAGCCCGGCGCACTTGCTCCCGGCCGTCGCCTGCGCCGCGTAGCTGAACCGCGCGGTCGTGGGACTCCCGGAGCACGTGGCCACATGCTTGACGAAGAGCGTGTACGTTCCGGTCGGGAGACCGTTGCCCTGGTAGATCACGCTCTCGGTCCTGTTCCCGGTGCCGCATGCCGCCGGGAGCCTCCGGCCGCCCGACTGCGTCGCGACGTCGATCCCTCCGGGTCCGGCGACGCGGACGTCGAGGTCCGCCTCCCCCGACCAGCTCGCCGTCGCGCCGAGGAACTGCGGCGTCCCCTGCGCGTCGACCCTGACGCTCGCAACGTTCGCGTTCGTCGCGGTCCCGCCCTTGCCGTCGGTGGCGGTCACCGACACGGTGAAGGTCCCGGCCGTCTGGTAGGTGTAGGTCGCGTTCGTGCCCGTCGTCGTCCCCGGGCCGAAGTTCCACGTCACGGTGACGGGATCGTTGTCGGGGTCCGAGACCGTCGCCGAGGCCGTCACCTGGAGCGGCGCGGCACCGTAGACCGGGGTCACGGTCGCCGTGCCGATCGTCGGGTTGCGGTTCGCGGGCGTGTCGTTGCCTCCCCCGCCGCTCGCTGCCGCGATCGCCACTCCCCCCGCGACGACGCCCGCACCGATTCCGACGATCGCGCCCGTCGAGAGGCCCGCCGAATGGGCGGCCACCGCTCCGGCGCCGGTGGCGGCCGCTCCCGTTCCCGACGCCAGCGCCACGGAGAGCGCCACCACGGCCCCCGTCACCAGGATCACCTTCGCGATGTCGTCCTTGTTGAAGCCGGCAGGGACCGGGCTCTGGCCCGCGCGGGTCAGGCCGATCGTCAGCCCCGCTTTCGGCGCCGCGGGCCCGACGAGGGGCGGCGGCGCCGCCCGCTCGTCACGACACACGGTCTTGTCCGTCACCGGCGGCGCGTACTCCGGCGTCTTCTTCGGCTGGCTCTCGTGGTCGAGCGCCTGGACGAAGTAGTCGATTCCCGCCACGCCCGGCAGCGGCCGGGGCAGCTCGGCCACGACGTCTTCCGGCGCCCGGGGTCTCATCACGACGTAGTAGAAGTCCTCGGTTCCCGCGGCCCGGAAGTAGACGAAGCTCTGCTCCATCTCCTTCCCCGGAAGGACGCGGGCATCGACGAGCGCGCGGGCCTCCGACGAGAGGCATTTCAGCGGATCGTGGGCGATGGAGATCCGCTTGCTCTCGCCGGGCGCGGCTTTCCTCACGACCGGGTCCGCCTGCGGCTCCGGTGAGGCGAAGGCGCCGGACGCGAGCGACGCGGAGAGGAGGAGCGCTGCGGCCTGCCGGACGGCATGCGGGAGCCTTGCGAAACGGGGGCTCGGCTTCACTTGGAGTCCTCCTCGAAGCGCGCGACGACGGGCCGGTCGGAGAGGATCCTGGCATCGAGTGTGTCCCGGAATCCCTCGGGAAGATACGCGGAGAGATCGAGCCTGGGCGACTCGCCCGGGCTCAGGTTGATCCGCCGCTCGGCGACGAGGACGCCCGCCCGCTCAAGGCGCAGGAAGACGATCGTCTCCTCGTCGGCGCGCAGCCTCAGCGCGGGCCTCCGGCCCGAGCCGAAGCGGAGTCCCGTGAGCGACGCCGCCTGGGCCGGCTCGACCTCGTCGCCCGGCGCCCTGGCCGAGCGGGCCGGCGACGAGGCTGCCGTGACCGTGACCTGGGTCAGGGCCGACAGGCTCGAGCCGGATCCGTTCGTCGCCATGAGCCTCACGAGGTAGACGCCCTGCGCGCCGAAAGCGAACCGCGGGTTCTGAAGGGCCGAGAAGCCGGCGTTCCCGAAGAACCAGGCCCAGGCGGTGGCCTGCGGGCTCGAGGTGTCGGTGAAGGAGATCTCCTCGCCCGCCCTCGCGGTCACCTTCGAGGCGCTGAACGAGGCGCCCGGCGGTGCCAGCGAATAGGTGGCGCTCTTCGCCTCGGTGCTCGGCCCCTGCTCGGGGAGGCAGGCGTAGGACCTGACGAAGAGCGTGATCGGGTCGAGCCTTCCGCGCGGGGCGATCTTGTCGACGCTCGTCTGCGTCGTCGAGACGAACGCGTCCGAGTTGATCCGCCACTCGAACCGCGAGCCGTACGACTGGGCCGACCAGCGCGCCGTCAGGAAGTCGGTCGCGGTCACGGGCGCCGCCGGCGTCCCCGTCGGCACGATCTCCGGCGAGACGGGCGGAACCGGCGGCGGGCAGGCCACGAAGCGCGCCGAGCCGGCCCCCCGCCCTCCCCCGAGGATCGTCACGGCGAAGGACTGCGCCCCGGCACGCGTGAACGGCGCCTTCACGAAGAGTCCCGGCAGGCCGCCCCCCTGCCCGTTCGCGTCCTTCCCGCTGTTGCCCGTGACGAGGGCCAGCTGTCCGTCGTTCGAGATCGCCACGTCCTCGAAGCCTTCCTGCCCGGCGGCGAAAGCGGCCGGCAGCGGAATCGGCTCCACCGCCGAGGCCGCCCCGAAGGGCGCCGCAATGGAGAAAAGGCCCGGAGTGAAGGCGCTGACGACGAGGCAGCGCTGTCCGTCGGGGGTGCAGTTGATCCCGTCGAGACCTTCCGTCCCGGCGATCGTGAGGACTTCGGGCGTGGAGGAGGCGGAGAACGGCGACCTGAAGACGAAGACCCGGCCGTCGTTCGACCGACTCGCCGTCGTCAGCAGGGTGTTCCCATCGGGGGTGACGGCGATGGCTCCGCCGCCGGCGTTCTCGACGGGAATCCGGAACGCGACGGAGGAGTAGGGCGGGTCGAGGACGTTCACCCAGCCCTGCAGGGAGTCGGGCGGGTTCTGGATGTCGAAGTTCGGGCGCGTGAGGACGAAGGCCCTTCCGTTCCTGTCGAACACGATGCCCTGCGTCTGGTACGAGGCGACGTGCCCTTCGATCGCGAGCGGCGTGACGACGGGGTTGTCGAACGGCGCCCGGATGAGCGCGAAGGTCGGCCGCCACGCCTGGCTGGCGTAGGTCGAGCCCGCGCCGATCATCACGTCGAGCCGGGGCGAGACCGCGATCGTCCCCGTGCCGTCGTAGGCGCCCGCCGTCGAGATGGTCCTCACGAGCGTCCCGCTCGATACCTGGACGACGAAGAGCCGGGAGTGGTTGAAGTCGGCGACGACCGCCTGGTCGCTCCCGATCACGGAGACGCCGTGCGGGAAGGCATCGGTCGGCAGACCCGTGACCGCACGCTGCTCGGGCGTGGGGAGATTCGTCCCCGGAGACGGGAGCAGGACGGCGAGGTTCCCGTCTCCCGCGGTTCCGAAGATGGCCTGCCCCGTCGCGGGGAATGCCCCCGCGGCGAGGAGGAGGCCGAGGACCGGGCCGAACACGCAACGCGAAAGACGACCACCCATCGGATGCCTCCTGAAGACGGTTCTCCGTGACTTTCCGCGCACTATATCCGCCCGGTCGGGAGAGTGCCTTCGGACGTGACCGGCGTCACGGATCCGACCCTCTCGCGGAAGGCCGATGCCCTCCGGAGAACTGTGTGTCACGCATGACCGGCGTCATACTCGCGCCGGCCTCAGCGGCCTAAAAGGGGCTTCATGCGGAAGAGCAGGTCGCGGCGCTGCGCCGGGGCGCTCGTTGCCGTCCTTGCGGCGACGCTGTTCCTCCCCCTCGCGGCCCTTGCAAGGACCGCCGTTCCCTCCGCCGAGAAGCACGGCTGCCACTGCCCCGTGAAGATGGCCTGCTGCGAGGCCGGTCTCTGCCACGGCAAAATGGACACGGAGCCCCCGACGAGCCCGTCGTGGTCGGGCTGCCGCGACGAGGCACCTCTTCCCGTGGCGACACCGGCTCCGTCCACCCCGCTCGACTCGGCTCTCCCTTTCGAGCCCGGGCCTGACGCCGACGAGGCCTGTTCGAGAGCCGGCCTCGTGGCTCCCGCCGGGGCGCGTTCTCGCGCGACAGCGCCCTCAACCCCTCCTCCCCGAAACTCCATCCTCCCCTGCTGACGGCCCGGGGCTCGTCCTCGGCGCCACCAGTCGCTCCGCGTGGCACGACCGCACGGAGTCCGTTCGATACACCGGGATGGAGCACTCATGAAGCTGAAGACCTGCGTCCTCCTCACCCTGCTCTCGGTACCGGGCCTGGCGTCGGAGTCCGTTCCGGCCACGCTTTCGGGCTCGATTCTCGCCACCGACGGGAGCGGACTTCCCGGAGCACGCGTCACCGTGCTCCCCGACGGGCCGGACTCACGGTCCGCCGCGGTCGTCGCCTCCGGCGACCGGGGTCTCTACCTCGTTCGCGGGCTCCCCGCGGGAACGTACCGGCTCCGGGTCGAGCTGCCGGGCTTCGAGGTCCGCAAGACGGCCGGCATCTCGCTCGCGGCCGGCGAGGAACGGTCCTTCGATGTCACCATCCGCCTCGCCGGCATCCGGGAGAACGTCACGGTCGTCGGCCCGTCGCCTCGCGACGCCGTCGAGGCGGCCGAGATCCGGGAGAGCTCAGCGCGCGACACCGCCGAGGCGCTCGCCCAGCTGCCGGGGGTCTGGAAGCTCCGGAAGGGAGGCATCGCCAGCGACGTCGTCGTCCGCGGCTACCAGAGCCGCGACCTGAACGTCCTCGTCGACGGCGACCGGATCTACGGCGCCTGCCCGAACCACATGGACCCGCCCTCATTTCACGTCGATTTCGCCCAGGTCGACCGCGTGGAGGTGGCCAAGGGGCCGTTCGACGCGAAGAACCAGGGGAGCCTCGGGGGCGTCGTGAACATCGTCACGAAAAGGCCCGAGCCGGGCTTTCACACCACCGCCAACGCCGCCGCCGGGTCCTGGGGCTACGTCAACCCCTCGATCTCGGCCTCCTGGGCCGGGGAGTCGTTCGCGGCCCTCGCCGGGTATTCCTATCGGCGCTCCACGGCGTTCGCGGACGGCGACGGCCGCCGCTTCACCGAGCTGACGAACTACCGCGCCGACACCGTGGACGGCGAGGCGTTCCGGGCGGGAACCGCCTGGGCCCGGGTCGGGTTCGTCCCGGCGAAGGACCACGCGGTCACGTTCTCCTACACGCGGCAGGACACGTCGCACACCTACTACCCGTACCTGCAGATGGACGCCGTGTACGACGACTCGGACCGCCTCGGCCTGACGTGGGAGGCCACGCCTTCCGCGATCGTGACGAAGGCGAAGCTCGCCACGTACTACACGCAGGTCGACCACTGGATGACCGACGAGTACCGGACCACCGGGGCGCCCGCGGCGCGCGGCTGGTCGATGGGAACGGACGCCTTCTCCCGGACGCTCGGCGGCCGGCTGGAAGCGACCGCCTGGAGCTTGACGGCAGGCGTCGAGGCGTACCGGCGGTACTGGGACACGACGACGTATCTCGCCGGCATGCAGTACAAGCCGCAGGCGTCGCTTCCCGGCGCCACGAACGACGTCGTCGGCCTCTTCGTCGAGCGATCGTTCTCCCTCGGCAGGAAGGTCTTCCTCGACGCCGGATTTCGGTGGGACCACGCTTCGGCCTCCGTCGACGCCGGGAAGGCGTCCACCGACCTGACCTGGGCCTACCACGGCACGCGTGCGACGGAGCGGAACGACGCGCTCGCCGGCGGGAGCCTTCGCGCCCGCTGGCAGGCCGCGGAGGGGCTCGAGGTCTCCCTCGGCGCGGGGACCGCCGCACGGATTCCCGAGCCGCAGGAGCGTTGGTTCTCCCTGAAGCGGATGGGGACCGACTGGGTCGGCAATCCCGACCTCGAGCCATCGCGAAACACCGCGCTCGACCTGTCGGCTTCGCTGCGTGCCGGGCGCCTCTATGTGTCGGCGAGCGCCTTCGTCAACGACGTCGCCGACTACGTCGTCGTCTCCGACGTCGCCAGGATGAACATGGTCCCGGGCGTCATGAACCCGAAGGCCCGGACGTACGAGAACGTCGACGCCCTCCTTGCGGGCGGAGAGGCGACCGCCGCCTTCACCCTGACCGACCGGCTCTTCTTCTCTGGAGCCGTGTCGTACGTCCGGGGGACCCAGGACCCCCGGCCCGAGCTCGGCATCCTCTCGTCGGATGTGGCCGAGATGCCACCAGTCACGGGCCGGGCGTCCCTTCGCTGGGACAACGGCCGCCTCTGGGGAGAGGCGGAGGGCGTGTTCGCCGCCGCACAGACGCACGTCGACACGGACCTTCTCGAATCCGCGACCCCGGGCTGGGGAATCGCGAACCTGCGGGCCGGCATCGCGTTCGGAAGCTTCGGCCTGACCGCGGGCGTCGAGAACCTGTTCGGGCGCCTCTATTCCGAGCACCTTTCCTACCAGCGTGACCCGTTCCGTTCGGGGGTGAAGATCCCCGAGCCCGGGCGGAACGTCTTCGTCAACCTCTCGTACCGCTACTGATCCCCTCCGGAGCCGGGACCGAGGATCGGCGGTCCCGGCTCCACCTTTTCCATCGGCTCGTCATGCCCTGCGTCGTGCAAGCGGGGGGTTCGCCGGACGATCCCGCCGTTCAGAGCGACATTCGGCATGCCGATTCGGGCTCGCATCGCGTTCAGAGCTCCGAAGACCGTGCCGGTTTCGTCGCTCGTCGCGCCAGGGCAGATGAATGGGGACGTCTGGGCCCCGGCAGCCCGGGAAGCGTCGAGGTCCACCTCTCTGCCAGCTCGCCTCCTCGGCGAGGACCCGGGTGTCCCCGGCTGGCCGCCCAGGGGAGGCGTGTGTTCGCGACCAGCCCATCGGGCGAGCGCTCGCTCGCCCCGCCTTCACGAGAGGGCTGCCTCTCCCGGTAGCGGAACGGCTCGCGTGACGGTCTGGCCCCGAAGCCAGAGGCGGTCGAAGGCAAGCGCCATCCCCGCCAGGACGAGGAGCGAGGCCGCGACGGCGTGGAACGGAATCGCGGGCAGGGGGCCTGCCGACGGCGCGACCATTACGAACGCGTCGAGCCATCGCCCGAGGAGGACCACGAGCGCCGCATGGCCGAGAGCAGCCGGCCTTTTCTTGGTGCCCGAGCCGAGCAGCACCACGAACGGCACCAGGAAGCTGAGGACGGGATTGAGCCAGAAGAGCGCCGTCCAGCCGCCCTGGAAGCGAAGGGCGTAGTACGGGG
>CAZNSS010000097.1:0-6414 GCA_964575465.1 uncultured Holophagales bacterium
CGGAGGATCCGCGCGACGTCGTCGATCGACGACGCGTACTGCGCGGCCTTCCGGATCCGGTTCGACATCGGCGTGCCGTCGATGTTCCAGGGCGTCTGGGCGACGGTCGTCTCGCCGATCAGGATGCCTGCGGAGTTCATGTAGAAGTCGGTCCCCGAGTGGATGCCGCCCGGGTAGGTCTGGTAGACGAGGCGATGCCCTTTCGTCGGGACGACGTCGGCGACGACGTTGAAATGGACTCCCGTGTAGCCGGCCCACATGAAGATCTGGCCGAAGACGGGGCGGCCGTCCTTCGTCGCGGGACCCGTCGCCACGAACGACGAGCACTTGTGAGCGCGCTCGGGGATCTTCGCCTCGTCCTCCGACGTCAGGAAGCTCCGTCCCGTGAGCGGGTGGGGCGTCGTCCTGAGGGCAGACTTCACGTAGTCGAGGTCGATCGAGGAGTTCATCGTCACGACGTCGAGGAAGTCGACGGGTCTCCCGTCGACCTTCGCCCCCGCCTTCGCGGCGCCGTCGGCGATTCCCTTCATCTCGAGGAGGTACTCCTCGTCGTACTTCCGGAGGAAGACGGCGTCGGCGAAGAAACGCATCTCGGCCCAGGCGCCCGGGCCGTCCTTCGGGTTCTCCTGGATCCCGAGCTTCTTCGCGTACTCGGCGATCTCGTCGGAGAGGAGCGTCCCGTACTGGAAGCCGCGGGAGTACGGCTCCCCCTCGACGTGGACGAAGATCCATCCCTTCTCGTCGTAGCGGAAGGCGGGGCCGTGCCAGCGGACCGTCTCCATCGGGACGAGCTCGCGGACGTCGGTGACCTCCTCGAGCGCCACGTCGTCGAACCAGGCGGTGCCCGTCGCCTTGCCGTTCAGACCGAGGTGGAGGCGGACCCGGTCCTTCGCGGTCGTCGCCACGAAGAGCGTCTCGACCCTTCCGAACGGACGCGTCGCGCCCGCGGAGGGCGAGTGGTTCGTGAAGGGGAACGAGGCCATCGTCAGCGCCGCCGCGACGGGAGTCGGGTAGCGTCCCGTCGGGTCGGAGGCGGCTTTCTCCGTCCGCACGGAGGCCGAGAGGCGGTAGACGTGCCCGACCTCGAGCCGCACCTCGGCCGAGGTGGCGGAGATCGACGCGGGGCTCGGGGTCGAGAGCCTCAGGCTGGCCGCGCCGGCGTGCCGGACGTCCGCGTCGCGCGCGACGGAGGCGCCGGCGGGAAGCGTCTCCTCCACGCTCCAGGAGGCCGCGCCGGCCGCGGAGGCCTCCTCGAACCCGCCGTTCGGGAGAGCGGGCGGCGCGGCGAGTGCCGGGAGCGCGGCGAGGAGAGACGCTGCCAGCGTGGTCACGAAAATCGTCGGTCGATCGTTCACGATGCCCCCCATGCGATGGCGTCGCGGGATCGTACCGTCCCGAGGCCTCGAGAGGGGCGCGAGCCGATCGGTCGACCGACCGTTTCGCGAGGACGCGAGAACACCTGACCAACGGCGCGCCCGGCCCGGGTATTCCCGGCCGTGAGCGGCCTCACGGGTTCGTCCGCGACGAGATCCGCTCCGCGGCGGGCGACCGTAGCAGCGGGTGTCCCCGGACAGAAATCCGACCGACAGGAGAAACGACATGAAGACGACACTCGCCGCCGCCCTCCTCGCCGTCGCTCCTTCCGCGCTCGCTGCCGGCCCGACGGAGGTCTGGTACCCGACCGTCGTGAACGCCGACGGCCTCAACGGAGCCCGTTACTACTCCGTGCTCAGCGTGAAGAACCCGACGGACCAGCCGATCACGCTCACCGTGAGCGGCTTCGTCTCGAACCGGGACGGCCTCTCCGCCCCGAGCGCGACCGTCTCCGTGCCGATCCCGGCGCGGACCCACGCGACCGTCCCGAACGTCCTCGCGACGCTCTTCGGCGGGCTGAAGGGGCTCGCGGCGGCGCGGATCCAGGCCGACGGCCCCGCGCTCTTCTTCCACTCCGTCGTCAACGATCCCGGCTCCGAGGGCGAGGGAATGACCTTCCTGAAGGTCGACAACGCCCGCGTCGCGAACGTCGTGCCGAAGGGAACGCTCCTCCAGCTCTCGAACGCCCGCGACCTCGACCGGGCCTCCGGGATCGGCACCCGGACGAACGTCGGCTACTTCAACCCCGGCTTCGAGACGAAGTCGGTCCTCTTCCGCGCGTTCACCTCCGACGGGACGCTCATCGGCGAGATGCGCCGCTCGATCCCCGCCTGGAGCCAGGTGCAGGAGCCGGTCTTCTCGCTCATCCCGCCCGCGAGGGCGGGAGACACGCAGCACGGCGACTTCTACGTCACGTTCGAGGTCGAGGGGGGCGGTCTCCTCGTCTACTCGACCGTCGTCGACAACGGGACGAACGACGGCGTCTACCAGATGGCCGAGTAGGCCTCCGCGGGCGAACGGAAACCGGGGCCGGGACGCGCGTCCCGGCCCCTTTCCTCTCAGAACGGCCGGCCGAGGAAGACGTAGAAGCTCGTGTTCCCGCCGTAGCCGATGCCGACACCCGCGTAGATCGGGCCGAGGACGGTGTCGGCCCCGGCGTAGATCCCTCCCGCGGGGCGCAGGCCCGAGAGGCTCGTCTCCTCCCTCCGAGCCCACACGCGCGCCAGCTCGAAGGCGCCCCCGACGTAGACCCCGCGGCCGAGTCGCGTCGGGAGGCTCGAGATCCGGTGGGAGAGCGACGCCGAGAGCGAGGCCGCCCTCTCTCCGGCGACGTTCTCGCGGGAGAGGGCGGAGAAGCGGTTGAAGTCGGCGAGGGTGAAGAGCATGTAGTAGGGCGGGTCGCTTCCGAGCGTGTCCTCCCACCCCGCCGAGGCGATCACGGTCGTCCTCGGGCCGAGCGGCAGCGCCTGGATGCCGCGCGCGAAGAGCCGGTAGAACGTCGAGGCCGAGCCCATGTCGTCGAGGAAGGCCTCCAGCCGCCCCGCGGCGAACGTCCCCCGGCGCGGGAAGCTGAGGTCGTCGAGCGTGTCGTATCCGGCGTAGCCGAAGACTCCCCCGTGGTCGAAGCTCAGGTCCTCCTGAGGCGCCTCCGCCAGGAGGATCTCCGCACCGCCGGTCCCGCGGAAGACGCCGGCGTGAACCTGCCCGAACGACCCGAGCGAGATTCCTCCGTCGAGCGACCCCTGGAGGACCGAGACCCTCGCCTCGCCGACCGGGCCGCCGGGGATCTCGACCCGGGCGAGGGACCGCTGGTAGAGGACGTCGGCGCTCACGAAGAACCGGCCGCGGAAGTCGAGCGGCTGGTAGTACTCGAGGTGGGCGCCCGGCACCGTTCCGAGCTCGACGGTCGTCTTCAGCTCGCCACCGCGCCCGTTCAGCTGCATCGCGTGGAGGGTGGCGCGGAGCGCGAGGGTGGTGTTGCCGTCGAAGTTCGCCTCGAAGGCGCCGCCCACGCGGAGGAACGTGGGGCCCCACGACTTGGGCCGCGCGTCGATCAGGAGGACGTTCCGGCCCTCGTCGCGCACGAGCCGGAAGTCGACCGTCTCGAAGACGCCCATCTCGTAGATCCGGTCCAGGTCGCGCCGGAGGACCGCCACGTCGAGCGGGCTCCCCACCCGCGTCTCCAGCCGCGACGTGATCTGGCGCGTGTCCACCCCGGAGCTGACGGTCTGGATCGCGTCCACGACGGGAGACCCGGGGCGGCGCCCCCTCACCCTCTCGCGGAACGCCCCGTACTCCTCCTCGGTGACGGAGAGGGCCGACAGCTCCTTCGCGAGGGCGCGCGCGGCCGCCTCGCCGCGCGCCACGAGGTCGGCGGCGCGGGCGAAGTCCATCGACGGGATGTCCCCGACCCTGGGCCTCACGACGACACTCGCCCTCGGAAGGGATGCCGAGACGTTCTGCCGGATCGGGAGGCTGATCGTCCGGCTGAGGACTCCGCCGAACGACTTGAGCTTCTCGGGGTCGAGCCTGTCGCTCGAGACGTCGACGGCGACGACGACCTCCGCGCCCATCGACTCCGCCTCGGCCACGGGGAGGTTCTCGACGAGGCCGCCGTCGACGAGGAGCCGGCTCCCGCGCGGAACCGGGGAGAAGACGGCCGGGAGCGACATGCTCGCCCGGATCGCCTCGGCGAGGCTGCCGTCCGCGAGGACCACCTTCTCGCCGGTCCCGATGTCGGTGGCGACGCACCGGAAGGGGATCGGCAGCGCGTCGAAGCTCTCGACCCCCACCGTGCCGAGCGTGAGCGACTTCAGCAGGAAGCTCAGCTTCTGGCCCGCGACGAGGCCCGAGGGAAACGCGATTCCCTTCTTCGTCAGGCCCATCTCGAGGTCCACGTAGTTGAGGACGTCGTCCTGCTTGCGCCTGTAGGAGAGCCGGTCGCGCGACGGCCTGTCGTCGAAGAGATCCTCCCAGTCCGTCGTCCTGAGGAGGTGCTCCATCTCGTCCGGTGACATCCCGGACGCGTAGAGGCCCCCGACGATCGAGCCCATGCTCGTCCCGGCGACGACGTCGACGGGGACGCGGAGCTCCTCGAGGACCTTCAGGACGCCGACGTGCGCCAGACCGTGGGCCGAGCCTCCCGAAAGGACGAGACCGATGCGCGGCCTCACCCCGGTCTCCGCCCCGGGACAGGGCGCACCGAGGACGATCGAGACGGCGAGCGCGAACGCGCCCGGCGCGGTCCGGCGCATCGCGGCGCATCATATCGGCGCGTGGGATCCTGGCTCGAAGCACCACTACGTTCACCAGTACCGTCCCGATTCCACAGGAGGCCCCGGATGCCGAAGTCGATCCACTCGCTCCTCGCGACCGCGATCCTCGCGGTCGCCCTCCCCGCGACGGCCGTGCCCCCCGCGAACGACGCCTGCGGGACGGCCGCAGCGATCCCCGCGCTCGAGCTCCCCTTCGCGCAGGCCCTCGACACGACGCTGGCGACCGCGGACGGCGACCCCGCCGTCGCGTGCGTCACGCCCGCGCCGGGCAAGTCGGTCTGGTACACGTTCCGGCCCCAGACGACCGACGCCTACGCGTTCGACGCCACGACGAGCACGCCCGCCGACTACGCCCCCGTCCTCGCGCTCTACACCGGCGGCTGCGGCGGGCTGACGCCCGTCGCGAACGCCTGTGCGCGCAGCCGCCTCGTCGCCACGCTCACGGCGGGCACGACGTACACGCTCCTCGTCGCCGGCGCCGGGGTCGTCGTCGATCCGGGGATCCGCATAGCCCTGGACGGCATCGACCTCTGTCCCGGCGGCCCCGGCCCGGGGGGCGGAGGAGACTGTGGCACGACGTACTCCGTCCGCGTCGGCGATCAGCTCGCGGCCCGCGCCTACAACCAGGTCAACGACTCGCTCCTGACATCCGGGACCTTCGCCTGGAGCCTCGGGACCAACGCCGCGCCGCCGACGGCCGCCGGCCCCTCGGCCGCGTTCAAGTACACGGCTCCCGTCGCCTCCACGAACGTCGTCCTGACCTGGACGCCTCCGGCGCAGGGCCCGATCTCCCGGCAGGTGACGATGAACGTCTCCGCCTCGGGCCAGGCACCTTCCGCCCCCGGCGGACCGGGTCCGCTCCCCCTCGCGGCCGGCGAGACCGCGACGCTCCCGAGCCCGGGAGGCGTACTGCGGCTCCTCGTCCAGCGCGACGCCCCCGAGTGGCGCTACGCGTACGTCATCCCCTCCGTCGCGAACTCGGTGAACGCCGCCGGGATCCCCTTCGTCTCCGACTTCTCCATCGCGAACATGGAGACGATCGACAGCACCGTCGGCCTCGAGCTCTGGACCTCTTCCGGGCGCCGCGAGGCCTCCTTCTTCACGCTGCCGCCCCGCGGCTCGAAGACCATCGCCGACGTCGTGAAGACGGCGTTCGGCCTCGAGCAGACGTACGGCGCCCTCATCGTCTCCTCGACCGGCCGGATCACCGCCGGAGCGCGAACCTGGGCTCCCGTGGCGGCGGGCGGGACGAACGGGCAGTACGCCCTCGCGGGCGACGCCCGGAACCCTTCCTCGGCGGCCATCCTCTCGACGGGCGAGGTCGGGGTCCTCCCGGGAGTCCGCCAGGACGCCGCTTTCCGGACGAACGTCGGCGTCTACAACCTCGGCACGACCGACTGCGTCGTCGAGGTCGCGGCCCGCGACGACTTCGGGCGCGTGGCCGGCTCGACGATCGTCATGACCGTGCCGCCGACGCAGTACGTCCAGGAGCAGCTCTCGAAGGCGACGACGAACCTCCCCTCGGGCTCGGTCACCGTGACGAACGCGACGGCCGGCTGCTCCGTCGGCGGGGTGGCCTACGTCATCGACAACGTCACGCAGGACCCCTTCTCCGTCGCCCAGCGCAAGAAGCCCTGACCGCCCGGAACGTAGAGTGCGTAGAGTGGGGGTCTGACCCCCACTCTACGGACCCCCACTCTACGGGGCGCGGCGGAAGCGGTAGTCGGCCGGCGGCTCGCCGGACTTCTCGAGGCGGACCGTGAGG
>CAZNSS010000097.1:6424-10124 GCA_964575465.1 uncultured Holophagales bacterium
GCTGCGTCTGGACGCCGACCTGAACGCGTCGCCCTCCCGCCGGTAGGTGAGTCGGAGGATCCCTCCCTTGCCTTCCCCCTCGAAGACCGCGAAGGCCGGGCCCTTCGCGACGAGGGGGAGGACGTGCGGGCGGTCCTTCTCCTCCCACGCGACGCCCCTCCGGTCGAAGTGCCGGAGGCGAAACGTGACCTTCCCCTCCTCCGCGATCAGGGTCAGGAGCTCGAAGACCTTCGCCTTCCCCGCCGGGGAGAGACGCCACATCCCCATCATCGAGTCGCCGGCCGGCGCGCTCCAGATTTCCTCGGAAAGCGTCTCCACGTCCTCGTCGAGCCAGCGCCCCGACAGGAAGGAGACGTCGGCGAGGGTCGCGCCGACGCCGGGCCGAGGGGTGGTCGCGGAAGCCGGCGGCTCGGCACCGCCGAGGGCGGGGGCGAAGGCCAGGGCCGCGGCGAGGAGGATCGTTCGTCTCATCTGGGCTCCTTCGCTCCGTGCGGGACGACGCGCCTACATCGAGGCGTCGTGGACGATCCGCCAGCCGGACGGCGACGCGACGAGGTCGAGGAGCGTGAGGCCCTCGGCGGCGGGCCGGTCGGCGTGGGAGATCTTCCAGCGCGCGACGACGGCGATCGCCTCCGGCGCCTTCTTCGAGGCCCCCGGCGCGAGGACGTCGACCGACAGCACCTCGAACGACAGAGTCCCCCGCGCCGCCGCGTCGGGGTATCGGGCCTTGTAGCGCGCGAGGACCTCCGCGCGCCCCTTCGTCAGGCCGAAGGCCGTCAGAAAGAGGGCGTCGTCGGCGTAGACGGCGCAGAACGCGTCGAGGTCTCCGCGGTTCCAGGCCGCGGCCTGCGTCTCGAGGAGCGTCCGCGCGTCCGTCGCGACGGACGCGGGAGCCGGGACCCGCTTCGTCGCCGGCGAGGTCTGGGCGGCAGCGTGAGCGGCGAGGAGCGTCAACGAGAGGAGCGCCTGGAGGAGGCGGGTCATGTAGTGATGCTATCTCCTCCCCCGGTCGCTCCGCCTCGCGACGAGCCTGCGCGCCGATGGCGCGCGCACCGCGAAGGGAGGTGGGTGGGGGTGAGGCGCCCTCAGCCGCCTCGTCTGGGCTCGTCCACGGTGTTGAGGTAGAGCCCCGAAAGGAACTCCGAAAAGCCGGGAGCCAGGTCGACGAAGGAGCCCTCCGTCGTCCCGTCCCAGCCCGGGAGGCCCTCGACGTACCCGACGATCCGCCCGCACCGCTCCGGCTCCAGGTCGACGTACAGGACCGAGGTGCCGCCGTCGGCCGCGATCGGGAGGAGGCCGGCCCGCAGGTCCTTGAGCCGTCGCTCCACCTCGAGCTCGTGGAGGATCAGACCCGAGGGGGCACGCCCCGGGAAGGGACGCCGCGTCGAGTAGAGCGAGAAGAAGCAGAGCGGGAAGGGCCCGGCCTCCGTCGGGAGCTCGAACGTGTAGTCGAGCTTCCCGCCGTTGGCGACGGCGAGAAAGTCGAGGAGCTCCTTCGGGAGCGGCCCTCCGACGGCGTCCTCGATCGCCGAGAGCTCCTCGTCGGTCGGCGGAGCTTTCGGCGCGTCGATCTCGAGGTGGAGGTATCGGGAGGTGCTCACGACACGAAGACCCATCGGACGAACTTCGAGGAGTAGTAGAGGAGGAGGAGGGTCGAGAGACCGAGCCAGGCGACCCGCAGGCGAGGCCGCGTCTCGAGAAGCGCCGCGAGGGAGAGGCTGACAGGGAACACCGTGAGCGTGTAGCGCGGGATGCCGGCGTCGGTCCCGGTCAGGACGGACATCGCCACGAGGGCGGTCATCCAGGCGGCATCGGAGGGCCGCCCGGCCCGAAGCTGCACGACCGCGAGGGCGAGCAGGAGGGCGACGAGGGCGAAGGGGACGAGGATGCCGGGGTGCCGGACGAGCTCGCCCGACGCGGCCCGATCGGACAGCCGCCCGAAGAAGGCCGCAGGGCCGGACGTCGTGCCCGTGACCCTCTCGGGCCAGCTGCTCATCACGCGGAAATAGAGGCCCGGCTCCCCTTTCGCGAATCCGATCCCGAGGACGTGGCCCAGGACCCCGAGGAGCGGCGCGACGCCGAGGAGCGCGAACGCCGCCAGATTGCGCGGCCGGGCCCGTTCCCCGGCCGGTGTCTCCTCGAACTCCCAGGCCACCGCGAGGCCCGGACCGAGCGCCGCCGCGGGCGCCCGGCAGAGTCCCGCGACGAACCCGACGACGAGGGCCGCGGCGAGCTTCCGGGAGCGGACGAAGCGGAAGGCGAGGAGGGCGGCGAAGAGGAAGACGGCCTCGCCGTAGGCGGCCTGGAGGAAGAACGCCGACGGGTAGAGGAGAAGGAACCCGAGCGCCCGCCAGGGGTCCGCGGGCACGCCGCGGCGGCGGGCCTCCTCGAGGAAGAGCGGAAGCGCGCAGAGGAACGCGGCCCAGGCGACGAGGAGGAGGCTGCGGAAGACCCCGAGACCGGTCGCGAGGTGGAGGCCCCGCGCGAGGAACGGGTAGAGGGGGAAGAAGGCGTGCTCCGACGCGGCACCCGCGGGCGGAGGCGGGCCGTAGCCGTTACGGGCGATGTCGGCGTACCAGCCCGAGTCGAAGCGCGCGTAGAGCGGGGCCTCGGCGGCCGCCTCCGGCGGCCAGGGGCTCGGACTCGCGCCCGGCACCAGCTCCTTCATCGCGAATCCCCACGCGAGGAGGAGGAGCACCCAGGCGCCGCCCGCGAGGACGACGCGGCGGTTCTCGGGACCGCGCCACGGCCAGGGGAAGGGGGAGGCCCGCACTCGGGCGGATGATGCCAGCTTCTAGAGCGTCCCCTGCACGTACCTCAGGTTCGTGAGGGCGACGAGGTAGTCCCTCTTCGCCTTCGCGAGGTTCCCTTCCGCCTGCCGCGCGTTGACGAGCGCGTCGTCCACCTCGAGGCGCGTCTTCACCCCGAACTCCAGGCCCTTCTCCGACATCTCGAGGAGCCGCCGGGCCTGGGAGACGTTCCCGGACAGGGCGTTGACGACCTCGGCCGCGACCTTCACCTGGTCGAGGGCCGTCCGCACCTCCACGTGGATCCCGTCGCGCGCCTTTGCGAGGTCGAGCTCGGCGCGGTCGAGGTCGCTCTTCGCCTGCACCACCCGGCCCCGGGTCGCGAGGCCGTCGAAGAACGGGAAGGAGAAGTAGATCCCCGTCGCCCAGCGCTTCCCGTCGACCGAGATGTCCCCCGCCTGGAACCAGCCCCAGCCGGCGTTCGCACGGAGGTCGAACCGCGGCTTGTCGTCGGCGTTCCGGATCTTCACGAACTCGCGGTAGACCCCGACGGCGTGGAGGAGGCCCTTCACGTCGGGCCTCTTCTCGAGCGCCGTCGCGACCGCCTCGTCGAAGGAGGGGACCTCCTCCTTCGCCCCTTCGAGGGAGCCGGTGACGTCGATCTGCATCTTCTCCTCGGCCAGGACGAGCCTCAGCCGGTCGAGGGCGATGAGGACGAGGTTCGCCGTCCGGATCACCTCGGGCCTCTGGTTGTCGCGGGCGACGCGCGCCGCGAGGACGTCGTAGTCGGTCGCCGTGCCGAGGGCGTACCGCTTCTCCGCCTCGACGAGCTGCTTCTCGCGCTGGGCGAGCGTCTCCCTCGAGATCTCCTCCAGCTTGCGCGCGAGGAGGACGTCGTAGAAGGCCTCCGTCACGTCGCGGATGGCCGCCTGCCTGTAGTGGTCGAGCTGGTC
>CAZNSS010000098.1:0-10113 GCA_964575465.1 uncultured Holophagales bacterium
ACGCCGGGGCCGCGAGCGGGGGGCTCGGCAGGGCGGACGCCGACGTCGACGCTCCCGGCGGCAGCGCCTCGGGCTTCCCGCGTGACGCGAGCGGCTGCTCGCTCCCGGACTGGCGGTAGATCGTCTCGACGGGGGAAGCGAGAACCTCGGTCGAGGAGCCCAGCCTCGAGACGTTGCCCCGCAGGAGCTCGCGGTCCTCCTCGGGACAGACGGTCTCGAGGAGGGGAAGGAGCGCTCCGAGGAAGCGGAGCGTGCGGTCGGCCGGGACGAGCTTCAGCTCCGAGAGGAGGTGGATCTTCTTCAGGGCGTGGAAGAGGTAGTCGGAGACGGGGAGGCCGGCGTTGCGGCCCTGGTACTGCGCCGCCGTCCAGGCGCGGATCTCCTCGGCCGCGAGGGAAGGGGCCTGCGCCGCGAGGAAGTCGACCGCACCCGCCACCATCATCGGGGGGAGCGAGTCGGACAGGTACTGCGCGAGCTCGCCGAGGGCCTCCCGGGCCTCCGGGCTGACGCGAGTTTGCTCCATGGGCGGGGCCGCCTCCTTCGGGTCGGGATTGTAGGTTGCGTTACCTGCGGCCCAGAAGCGACAGGAGGCCGACGGAGATCGCCGGGACGTACGTGATGAGCAGGACGCCCGCACCCCGGATCAGGAGGAACGGCACGACGTGCCGGTAGAGCTTCGGCAGGGGGACGCCGAAGCGCTGAGAGGCGAGGAACAGGTTCAGGCCGACGGGCGGGAAGAGGAACCCCAGCTCGAGGTTCGCGAGGAAGATGACCCCGAGGTGGATCGGGTCGATCCCGAACGCCGCGCCCATCGGGGCGACGAGCGGCGCGAGGATGACGATCGCCGAGTAGATCTCGAGGACGCTCCCGAGAACGAGGAGGATGACGTTCAGGACCAGGAGGAAGACGAGCGGGGAGGAGACGTGCGTCTTCACGTACTCGAGGAGCGCCGAGGGGACCTGGGCGTCGACGAGCCAGCTCGTCAGCCCCATGGCGACCGACAGGAGGAGGAGGACGGCGCCCATCAGCGCTCCGGCCTTGACGAGCACGCCGGGGAGCTGCCGGAAGGGGTGGATGTCTCGCGTGATGACGCACTCGACGATCGCGGCATAGGCGCAGGCCGCGGCCGACGCCTCGACCATCGATGCGAAACCGCTCGCGAAGAGGACGATGACGAGCACCGGGAGGGCCAGCTCCCACTTCGCCCGCCAGAAGGAGGCCGCCAGCTCGCGCAGCTCGAAACGGGGCCTCTTGCGTCCCTCCGCGTCGAGGCGGAGGCCCTGGCGGACACCCCACGCCGCGATCAGGACGACGAGGAGGAGGCCGGGGACCAGGCCCGCGAGGTAGAGCGCGTCCGCCGGCACCGAGGCGACGACGCTGTAGAGGATCACGGGGAGCGAAGGCGGGAAGAGGAGGCCGAGGCTTCCCGCGGCCGTGACGAGGCCGAGCGAGAAGCCCTCGGGGTAGCCGTCGTCGCGGAGGATCGGGTAGACGAGGCCGCCGAGCGCGATGATCGTCACCCCCGACCCGCCGGTGAAGGTCGTGAAGAGGGCGCAGACCGCGGCGACCATCACCGCGATCCCGCCCGGCATCCAGCCGAAGAGGGCGCGGAAGAAGCGAACGAGGCGCGTCGACGCTCCGCCTTCCGCCAGGATGTAGCCCGCGGCCGTCAGGAGCGGGATCGCGGGAAGCGTCGGCGAGGCGATGAGGCGGTAGACCTCGGCCGAGACGGCGGCGACCGGGACGGCATCCTTCCAGAAGAGGAGGCAGGCGAGCCCCCCCATCGCGACGAACACCGGCGCCCCGAGGAGCGCCGCGAGGAGGATGACCGCCGCGAGCGGGAGGACGAGCTTCGGCGCGGCGGCCTCCGGGACGAGGGAGAGGAGGATCGGCGAGGCGAGCGCGAGGAGGGCGGCGGCGCGTCCGCGTCTCCCTTCCGACGACTGCCACGCGAACCGGACCGCCATGAGGAGAAGAGCCGCCGGCATGATCGTCTCGGCGGCCCACTCCGGCAGCCCGAAGGAGAGGACCTTCCCCTGCTCGCGGTCGGCCCTCACGAGGCCGACGCTCGCCCAGGCGAGGACCGCGCAGACCGCGGCCGCGACGGAGAAGGCGAAGAGTCGGGCGACACGGCGGGCGCGCCCGCTCCCGAGGAGCTCGGCCGCCGAGAGGGTGAGGTGCGATCCCTCGCGCGTCGCGAGGAGGCCGCCGACGAACGCGGTCCAGAGCGTGACGAGCTGGAGGATCGAGCCGGCGCCGGGGACGTGGAACCCCCCGAGCGGGCGTCCGAACGCGTCGACGAGAGGAAGGACGGTCGCGACGGCGAGCGCCGTCACGAGGAGCCCCTGCTCGCCTCGGCGGAGGACCGCGCCGGGTGTCACTTCTTCCCGGCCGTCGCCTTCTTCGCGCGGTAGTCGGCGAGGATCTTCCGTGCCTCGTCGAACGCGGCCTCGGGGACGACCTGTCCGCGGACCTTCGGGTAGGCGGCCTCGGCGGCGGCCCGCCACAGGGCTTCCGCCCCGGCGTCGACGGCGACGACGTTCAGGCCCCGCTGCCTCATCGCGGCGAGATCCCTTTCCTCCGAGGCCCGGCTCTCGGTCCGGAGGCGCGCGCCCGCCTCGGCGGCGGCGGCCCGGATCGACTTCTGGTCCTCTGCGGAGATCTTGTCCCACGTCGGCTTTCCGATCAGGGTGGCACCGAGGAGGAGAGCCCACCTCACGTCGGTCATGTTCTTCGCGTGCTGGTACCACTGGAGGAGGACGGCCGCCTGCGGCGTCGTCGGCAGGGCCGAGACGAGGCCGGTCTGGAGCGCCGTCGAGATCTCGGTCGACGGGAGGGGCACCGGGTTGAATCCCGCGCCCTTCCAGATCTCGAGGGCGTCCGTGTCGTTCCCCCAGGCGAAGAGCTTCAGGGGCTTCATCTCGTCGGGGACCCTCACCGGCGACTTCGTGAAGAAGCGGATCCAGCCGGCGTCCGCCCAGTTCAGGACGACGAAGCCCTTCGCCGCGAGCGCGGCCTCGAGCTTCGGGCCGTAGACGGAGAGGACGTGGTCGACCTCCTCGTAGGAGGAGTAGAGCATCGGCACCTGGAGCGCCATGACGGACCTGTCGACAGCCGCCACGCCGACGCTCGTCAGGAGACCCGCGTTGAGGGTCCCGAGGCGCATCTTACGGACGACGTCGGCGTCGTCTCCCGCGACGCTGCCGGGGTACAGCCGCACGGTGACGCGCCCCTGCGTCGACGTCTTCCACTTCTCGGCCATCTCCCTGAGGATGAGGTGGTAGGTCGATCCGTCCGGGGCGAGCGTCGCCATCTTCACGACGACCTGCGCGCGGGCGGGGAGGGAGATGGCGAGGAGGAGGGCGAGCGCGGGAAGAAGCGGCCGCGCGAGGGCGGCCGGCCGGCGGTGGTCGGTCATCGTCTACTCCAGGAAGAGCTCGTCGGCGCGGGCGAGGAGCCACGCGGCGCGGCGCTGTGAAACGGCGTTGGCGAGCCTCAGCTCGGGGACGGCGTCGGGTTCCACGGCGAGCGCCTTCTTCAGGAGCGCCTCGAACTCGACGCGGTTCTGGGTCCCGACGGAGACGGTCTCGGCGAAGGAAGCGTAGGGAGCCGCACGCTTCCCCGAGGAGAGGGCGACGGCGCGCTCGAGGTGCGTCCGGGCTCGCTCGACGGACCCGCCGGCGGCGGGGGGACGCCCTCCTTCGAACGCGATGAAGAAGTCGTGGATCGCCCCCTGCCCGAAGGGTTCGTCCAGGGCGAGGGCGCGGCGCTCCATCGCCTCGACGAGCCCCTGGTCCGCCGTCAGCGACGCGTCCTCCTTCGAGAGGGAGATCGCCGCGCCCCAGGCCGCCCCCGTCCAGTAGAGGAGAGGGACGTCGGCCTTCGCCATCGCCGCGAGGGTCCTGTCGCGGAGCGCGTCGGAGCGCAGCCCCGCCTCGAAGCCGGGGTGGCGCACCTCGAGGCCGCGAAGGCCGTACCGGAGGGCCCGGAGGTAGAGCCTGCGGGCGCGGGCCCGGAGCTCGGTGGCCCGGGCGAGGTCCTTCGCCTCGACGTAGTCGCCCTCGCACTGGACGAACGCGTACCCGTACTGCGTGAAGCCCGAGGCGGCCGCGAGGAGGAGCCCCTCGTGCCGGGGCGTCTCGGCGAGGAGCGCCTCCATCGTCTTCAGGCCGAAGGGGATCGCGGCGGCGACGAGCTCGGGGTCGTCGTCGGTCGCGTAGATTCCGCTCCCCCCGGCGATCACCCCGCCGAGGGCGTTTGCGCCGGCCTTCCGGACGGAGCAGCCCGGGACGAGGAGGGCGGAGAGAAGAAGCGACGCGACGGGGGCGCGGGAGCACCGGATCGAGCGAACCATCCTTCGCGAGAATAAACCGCACTCGGGGGTACCTGCACCGTCCGGTACTGCTAAAGTAAGGCAACCGGCCCAGAGAAGACGATGCGCCCCCGGGCTCGCGAGAGCAGCGCCGGGAGCGAAAGGAGCGACGATGTCGCCGAGAGCGGTCACGCGCGGGCTTTCCCTCTTCATCTTCGCGGTTCTCGTGGCCCTCCCCGCCCGGGCGCAGACGGGGGCGCCAGGATCGATCTCGTTCTCGCCGGCCACGGTGACTCTCGGTGTGGGAGACACGTCTCCGCTCGTCACCGCCCAGGTCACCTACCCGACCCCTCCGGGCGCCCCGGTCGGGGGTGTCCAGACGCTCTCCTTCTCCTACCTCCCCTACGGCCTCACGACGTCGCCGTCGACCGTCTCCTTCAACGTCGTGGCGGGGCAGGCGTCGGCGACGGTCGCCTTCAGGCTCGTCGCGGCTCCCTTCGCCTACTCGACGTCGGGCGGGGAGATGAGCGTCTACAGCACCCCCGCGTCGGCATACGGGCTTCTGAACTTCGTCGTCGAACCGCTCACGGTCCTCCCCACGGCCACGACCGTAGTCGCCGGCTCCACGTCCGCGACGCTCACGGCGACCGTCTCCTACGGCGAGGCCGGCCCCCAGACGCCCCAGCAGCTCGCCTTCAGCGGCCTTCCCCCGGGTGCCGTTCCCGAACCCTCGCCGGTGTCGTACTTCGTCCCGCCGCAGGACGGCTACGCGGTCGTCTCCTTCAACATCGTCACCGACGCCTCGACTCCGGCAGGGAACCACAGCGTCACCGTCGGGTCGGCCCCGTACCCGACGGGGACGGACACCTTCGTCCTGACGGTCCTGCGGGGCGGAGGGCTGGGGGCGACGATGGAGAAGCCCTCCGTCGACACCTGTCCCGGAGGAGCGCCGGCGGCGAACTCCGTCACCGTCACGGCCCTGGGCGGCTACTCCGGCACGCCGACCGTCACTTTCCCGGCCCTGCCGGCCGATCTGAAGATCACGCCGACGTCCATCCCCGTGGCGACGCTGCCGCCGTCCCGCACGGTCGCGTTCGAGGTGGCCGCCGTCGCCGGGGCCCTCCCCGGGCAGAAGGTCGTGAACGTCCGCGTGAGCGACCCCTTCGGACCGTCCACGACGACGAGCTTCTTCGTGAACGTCGGGGCCTCCGACTTCCTGCCGGTCGTCTCACCGACGGAGTTCTCGCTCGACTCCGGCGGGGCGCCCACGACCGTCACCGCGTCGCTCGCCCCGAACTCGTGCTCGCCGCCCTCCAGGATCACCGTGACGCCGACGGGTCTGCCGGCCGGAGTCACGGTGACGCCGTCGTCGGCCGACCTCGTCGGGCCGACCTACGCACCGGTCGTCTTCACCTTCGCGGCGACGGCCGCCGCTCCGGCGGGGAACGTGCCGGTCGCCTTCACCTTCACGCCGTCGACGGGTGAGCCGAAGGCCGTGGACGTCCCCGTGACCGTGACGCGGACCGGCCGGATCGGAGTCGAGGTCGAGAGGCGAACGATGGACGTCTGCCCCGGCGGGGTCCCCGGGCCGAACACTCTCACGATCTCGCCCATCGACGGGTACGCCGGGACACCGACCGTCACCTTCCCGGACCTCCCGGCCGGCCTGACGGTCACCCCTTCGACGATCCAGGTGCCCGCGCTGCCCCCTTCGCGCATCGTCGGCCTCTCCGTCAGCGCCGTGCCCGGGACGGCGCCGGGCCCGGTGACCGTCAACGTCCTCGTGAGCGATCCTCGCGGCGTCAGCGCGACGGCGACGTTCACCGCGAACGTCCTGCCTCCCGCCTACGACCCGGTCGTCCCGACGACGGCCACGGTCCTCAACGCGGGCGGGGTGGCGGCCTCCGTCAGCGTGGCGCTCACGGCGGGTGGCTGCGCCCCGACGGGGAACGTCACCGTGAGGCCGTCCGGTCTCCCGCGCGGCGTGACGGTCACCCCGGAGTCGGTCCTCCTCGAGCCCCCGGACTTCGCGCCGAAGCCGTTCTCCTTCCTGGCGGACGGCTCGGCGGCCTCAGGCTCTTCGCCGGTCACGTTCACGTACGAGACCTCGACCGGGACGCCGAAGACGGCGACGGCGACGATCTCGGTCTGCGGACCGCCGGCCGCTCCCGTCTCGCCGGTCGTGAAGCCGAAGGGGAATCCGCAGGGGCCGGTCACGGCGACGGACTTCCTCGACCTCTCGTGGGGCGCCCCGGCCTCGGGGTTCTCGCCGACGAGCTACAGGTGGAGGATCAACGCGGGCAACCCGACGGCCACGACCGGCACGACGGCATCGGCGCCGCCGCGCGGGACGGTCGACCTCGTGCAGCTCTTCGTCGAGGCCTATGCGTGCAGCCCGGAGAGGGGTCCCGGCCTCGTGGCGTCGAGCCCCGTCTACTCCCTCGCGGCCCCGGTGGCGAGCTTCTCGGTTCCGGCCTCGGTCGTCGCCGGCCGGCCCGCTACGTTCACCGACACGTCGTCGCCGCAGGCGACGAGCTGGCTCTGGTTCCCGGGCGACGGGATGGCGGCGACGACCGTCCAGTCGCCTACGGTGACCTTCCCGGCGGCGGGCCCGAAGGTCATCGTCCTGGTGGCGACGAACGGTTCCGGGTCTTCGACGAAGGCGACGACGGTCAACGTCCTCGCGGCGACGTCGGCCCGGGAGGGCGCGAGCCTGGCCGTGCGGTCGATGCAGCGCCAGGCGGACGGCCGGCTCGCGCTCGGAGAGGTGGAGGTGGCGGAAGGGACGACGCTCCTCGTGCGGCGCCTCGAAGGAGAAGGGGAGGCAGTGGCGTTCCTCCGCTTCCTCGACGCCGACGGGCGGGTCGTCGTGGAACGGCGCCTCGTCCTCGCGGAGGGTGAGGAGGCACGGCACGACCTGTCGGCCTGGGGCGCGCGGGGCACGTTCCGGGTCGAGCTCGTGGGGCCCGAGGGGCTGGACGCGGCCGTCGAGGAGACGGCCATCCGGCTCGGCGGGCCGGAAATGCCCGTGACACCCCGCCAGCCGCGGAGGGGAGACGTCCGCTGACCTGACCGGGTTCTCGAACGACGCCGGGTCGTCGTCCGTCAGAGGCGGACGACGACCCGGTTCCTCCCGGCGGCCTTCGCCTCGTACATCAGGCCGTCGGCGCGCCGGAGGACGTCGCCGGCCCCTTCCCCCTTCCGGACGACGGTGGCCCCGACGGAGATCGTGACCTGGAGCGGCCCGGCGGGGGTCGGCAGCTCGGAGTGCTCCACGAGCCTCCGGGCGCGGTCGGCCACGAGAGGGAGGTTGAAGTCGGTCACGTTCGAGAGGACGAGGACGAACTCCTCTCCTCCCCATCGCCCGACGAAGTCGAGCGCGCGGGCCGAGCGGGCGAGGGTCGTCGCGACCATCTTCAGGACCTCGTCTCCCCGCTCGTGGCCGTGGGCGTCGTTGATCTCCTTGAAACGGTCCACGTCGACGAACAGGACGCCGAACCGGAAGCCGTAGCGTGCCAGCTCGGCCATCTTCTCCTCGAGGACGACCTCCGCGTAGCGGCGGTTGCCGATGCCCGTGAGCGGGTCGAGGAAGACGATCTCCGTCAGCTCCTCGACGCGACGGATCGCCTCCATCCGCTCCGTCTGGTCCGTGAAGACCTCGACGGCGCCGACGATCTCGCCCGCGGCGTCGCGGACGGGAACCGCCTCGACGCGCACCGGGACCCGGTGACCCGCCCGGTGGTGGAGGAAGACGTCGGCCTGGTGCGGCTTCCCGTCGGCGATCGCGGCCGTGAGGGGGCAGCCGACCCGGCAGAGCTCGTTCCCCTCGGCGTCGACGTGCCGGAGGACCCCGTCGGGGCAGGCCCGCCCGATGACGTCACGGGGCGCCCAGCCCGTGATGGCCTGGGCGCCCCGATTCCAGAACGTGATGATCCGACCGCGGTCGACGACGTAGACACCATCGTTCAGATGGTCCAGGAGCTCCAGCGCGAAGCCCTCGGGAAGCAACCCGCGGTCTCCTTTCCTTCAGAACGGAGGGTTGAAGACCTTCAGGACCTGCTCGGTCGTCAGTCCCTCGTATCCCTGCATCCCCTTCACCCGCTGTGCCTCGAGGCGGTCGAGGAGCGACGGCTCGTGCGCCTCGTAGAGGACGCCCGTCGTCAGGGCGTCCGTCTCGCGCACGTACGGCAGGGCGGAGGCCCGGCTCGTGCGGTCATACCCCTCCGGGAGGCTCCTCAGCTTCGCCTTCATCACCTTGAACTGGTCGTCCCCGCGCCACGTGACGCACGGGGACATGACGTTCAGGAAGGCGAACCCGTGGTGGGACATGCCGGCGACCATGAGGTCGACGAGGCCCTTCATGTCGCCCGAGAAACCGCGGGCGACCCAGGTCGCGCCGAAAGAGATCGCGAGGATGCACGGGTCGACGGAGGGCTCGGGGTTCCCGAAGTAGGTCGACTTCGTCTTGTCGCCCGTCGGGGTCGTGGGCGCCGCCTGCCCCTTCGTCAGCCCGTAGATCTCGTTGTCCATGAGGACGTAGCAGATGTCGAGGTTCCGGCGGGAGGCGTGGAGGAAGTGATTGCCGCCGATCGCGAGGCCGTCGCCGTCGCCACCCACCGCCACGACGTTCAGCTCGGGCTTCGCCACCTTGATCCCCGTGGCGATCGGGAGGGCGCGCCCGTGGACGCTGTTGAAGCCGTAGGCTTCGACGTAGCCCGGGAGGCGCGAGGAGCAGCCGATGCCGGACACGACGACGGTGTTCCACGGCTCGAGCTGGAGCTCGGCCATCGCGCGGTACATGGCGGAGACGACGCCGAAGTCGCCACAGCCGGCGCACCAGACGGGCTTGAGGTCGCTCTTGTAGTCGCCCGGCTGGAAGCGGGGCAGGGCGGGGGTCTCGACGACGGTGCTCACGCGGTCACCTCCTCGCGGGCGCCGACTTCCGAGAGGACGCTCTCGATGCGGCTCTTCACTTCGGTCACGGAGAGGTTCATCCCGCCCGACCGCGCGAAGAGGCGCGTCCCGGCGGGGAGCTCGACGATGGTCCGGAGGTAGTGGTAGAGCTGGCCGACGAAGTTCACCTCGAGGAAGACGAGCGTCTTCACGCCCGCCATGTACTCGACGAGGGCCTTCTTCGGGAACGGCATGATGATGCGGGGGACGAACGCGGAGACGCTCACGCCCTTCGCCGCGAGCTCGCGCATCGCCTCCTCGACGGGGCCCTTCGACGACCCCCAGCAGACGATGCCGATGTCGGCCTTCTCGGGGCCGAGGCGCTGGAAGAGGGGGTACTTGTCCTCGACGAACTCGAGCTTCTTGAAACGCTTCTTCGACATCTTCTCGTGCATGACGTGCGAGGAGGCGGGGCGCGCCGTCTCGTCGTGCTCGAGCCCGTTCGTCTGGTACATGCCGCCCTTCGTGCCGGGGACGCTCATCGGCGAGACGCCCGAGGGGGTCTGGGCGTACCGCTTGTAGTCGGCGAGCTCCTCGGCGCTGGGCGTCCGGCGGTCGATCACCTCGTGGACGAGGTTCGCCTTCTCGACCGTCTGCCGGCTCTGGCCGACCGCCTGGTCGGAGAGGACGATGACGGGGAGCTGCGTCTCTTCGGCGATGTTGAAGGCGTCGACGGTGGCGTGGAAGCAGTCCTCGACGTCCGTCGGCGCGAGGACGATGCGCGGCATGTCGCCGTGCGAGCCGAAGACGGCGAGGTAGAGGTCCGACTGCTCCGACTTCGTCGGCAGGCCCGTCGACGGCCCGCCGCGCTGGACGTCGAGGATGACGACCGGGACCTCGGCCATCGA
>CAZNSS010000099.1:0-10087 GCA_964575465.1 uncultured Holophagales bacterium
CGTCGGCGGGCCGGAGGCCGGCGGAGCCGGTGCCGGGCGGGTCGGCGCCGGAGCAGGCGCAGGGCCGAAGTCGCCGAACTCGGCGAGGTCGACGACCGTCCCGGCGGCGACGCCGCGAAGCGACGCGAGGAGCCGCCGCGCCGGGGTGAACCGCGCGTCCATCTTGAGGATGAAGTCGCAGCCCAGGAGCGCGTCCTCGTTCCGGCCCGCCCGCGCCATCTCGAGCGTGTGGCGGAACGTCTGGAGGACCTTCTCGCGGGCCTCGGCGGAGAGGGAAGGACTCCCTTGGTAGGAAGCGGGCTCGGGCATGCAGACCTCTCGAAGTCAGCGTAACAAGCTGCCTTTCCCGCGGCAAGCGCCGGTTGGCCCCGGGGTAAGATCTTCGGTCCCCGACCGGGGAGAGGTTCAGATGACGACACTCATCGAATGCATCCCGAACGTCAGCGAAGGCCGCCGGCCCGAGGTCGTGGCGGCCGTCCGGAGCGCCGCCCTTGCCGCCGGCCCCGGGGTCCTCCTCCTGGACTGGACTTCCGACGCCGACCACAACCGCTCCGTCCTCACGTTCCTGGGCGACGGCCCGGGCCTCCTGCGGGCGATGGAGGCGATGGTCGCCGAGGCCCTCGTCCACGTCGACCTGACGAAGCACGAGGGGGAGCACCCTCGCCTGGGTGCGGTGGACGTCATCCCGTTCGTGCCGATCCGGGGCGCGAGCACCGCCGACTGCGTCGCCCTCGCCAAGGAGCTCGGCGCGCGTCTCGCGGAGAAGCACGGCCTCCCGGTCTACCTCTACGAGGACGCGGCCTCGAGCGAGGCGCGCCGGAACCTCGCGACGATCCGCAAGGGGGAGTTCGAGGGGCTCGCCGAGAAGATGAAGGGGCCCGACTGGAAGCCCGACTTCGGCCCGGACGCGCCCCACCCGACCGCCGGGGCGACGGTCGTCGGGGCCCGGTCGCCCCTCATCGCCTACAACATCAACCTCGGGACGTCCGACCTCTCCATCGCGGACCGGATCGCGAAGTCGATCCGCCACCTCTCCGGGGGCTACCGCTTCGTCAAGGCGATGGGGGTCAAGCTCGAGGCGCGGGGGATCGTCCAGGTCTCGATCAACATGACGAACTACGAGAAGACGCCGCTCCACCGCGTCTTCGAAACGGTCCGGTCCGAGGCCGAGCGTTTCGGCGTGCCGGTCGTCGGCTCCGAGATCGTCGGCCTCGTCCCGCAGGCCGCGCTCGTCGGCGCCGCCGAGCACTACCTCCGGCTGGAGTCTCCCGCCTCCCCCCAGGTCCTCGAGAACAAGCTCCTCGACGTCGCCTTCGCGGCGAGGGAGTAGGCGCCGTCCTTCACGCCCTCCCTCTCCCCCGCTCCTCCCTGCTGGTGGCGGCCCTCTGCGCGGTCGCCACGGGCTGTGGCGAGAGCGAAAGGCCGGTCCCGGCTCCGGCCCCCCCGGCGGCGACAGCTCTCCCGGCGAAATCCGTCCCCGAGGCCGTCACCGAGTCCATCGCCATCGACGGCGCGCGGGTCGACGTGAGTCACCCCAGGTTCGACGTCGGCCGGATCCAGGACGTCTTCGACGGGAAGAGGGAGACGCTCGCGAGGACCGAGGACGCGACGACCGCGCTCCTCGACCTGGCCTTCCGGGAAGGCCGGAAGGCGAGCGGCATCGAGGTCATCACCGGCACGATGGACGTCGGTCTCGAGGTGACGCTGACCCGGGCGGGCGAGCCGGAACCCCTGGCGTTCCGCGGGGCGATGACGCACCAGACCACCGAGCCGACGCTGGCCCTCGACTTCGGAGGTGTCCGGGAATTCGAGCGGGCGGTGGTCCGCATCACGAACCTGAACGGCGGCGACGGACACCTCCACCTCTACGAGGTGAAGTTCCGGTAGGTCGCGCGCGGGCGGGCGGGGCCGAAGCGGTCGGCTCCGGATCATCCGCTCGCGAGGCGGCCCGGTCCGCTACCTGAAGTCGATCTCCCGGACGTGGATGTGTGCGTCCTCGCCCGCCCCGAGCTGGCGAATCGAAAGGCGCAGGCGGGAGACCCGCAGGTCCGGGCCGCCGAAGGAGACCTCGACGGTCGGGTCGAGCGGCAGTCCGCGAAACGTCCGCGTGAAGAGACGCGGTTCGGACCCGCCCTCTGCCCAGAGCGCGGCCTCGAGAGAGAAGTCCATCGTCCCGAACGTCGCTGCGACGGCGCGGATGGGCCGCGGCGTCCTGAACGCGAAATCCAGGACGAGGGGATTGGCCTCGAGTCCGCGGGCGAGCCTGGCGGCGTTGCCGTCGAACAGGTTCTTCGCCGAGCCGATGTCGAAGGGAGAGTGGGTGACGGTGACGGACTCGCCCCGGACGACGACCTCTTCGGTGACGGGACGGGCCCGAAGCGCGCGCTCCTCTGCGATGAGCCGATCGGCGTCGTCGGCGTAGACGAGCCGGACGGCGTAGAAGCCGGGCCGCCCGTCGGGGTACGGGATCCAGCGCTCGACCTTCACCTCCTTGAACTTCCCGCTCGCGCACGCCCTGGCGTACTCGTCGGCAGGCATCACGAGGATCAGGCCCGGGGGCACCGGCAGCCGTCTCGCGAGGAACTCGCCGATCCACTGCATCCGGACGCGGGACTGCAGGGGCTTCGGGAGGAAGAACTGGAGGAACAGCTCGGTCGAGTTCGCCCAGTTCGGCGAAACGCCGATGGTGGCCTCCGGGAAGTCGCGCAGCAGCTCCGGGACCATCTCGCCGAAGACCTGCCGGGCCCCGTACTGCATTCCGTAGAGGGTGTAGTCGTCGAACCAGACCGGGCCGTTCGCCAGCGAGTCCCGCACCATGGCGACGCTCGGAACCGTCAGGCCCGCGGAGAGGGCGGCGGCGACGGCGGTCTCCGGCAGACGGCGAACCGTCCACGAGTAGAGGGCCTCGAGGCCGACCCCGATGAGGAGCGTCGCCGGAATGAGGAAGGCGAAGACGCGCGTGATCCCGACTTCCGCGAGGGCGGCGCCGGCAGGCGTGGCGACGGCCGCGAGGAGGAGGATCCGATGTGCCGCCGAACCCCGGCGCGCGCGCCACACGGCGACGCCGACACCGGCCAGGAAGACCGGAAGGAGCCACCGGTTGATGCGGCCGTATCCCTTCATCCGGTGGCGGATCTGCTCGTCGGTCTCGCCGAACCAGTAGGTCGGGCTCAGCCCGTGGCCCCAGGTCCTGGCGAACTGCAGCACCTTCTGGTGCGTGGGCTGGCTGGTGAACCAGTACGACCGGACGACCCGGAGCTGCCCCCCCAGCGCCTTCGGGGAGCCTGCCTGGAAACGAACGGCGGGAACGGCGAGGACCGCGGCCAGCGCCAGGGCCTGGAGGACGACCTTCCGGTTCCTCCAGTGGAACGGGAGATCGGTCACCGCCAGAAGGAACACGGCCGCGGCCATCACCATCTGGCCGTTCGAGTACGAGTAGAACGTCGCGGCCCCGAACGCGGCTGCGGCGAGCAGGTATCGGGGGGACCGGGTCCGATAGAGGAGGTAGGAGAGGAGAAAGCAGGCGTAGAACGTCGCCATGACCACAGGGTCGAAGCCGGTGCGGGAATGGAGGAACCAGGCGGGGGAGAGCGCGAGGAGAAAGGGCCCGGCCCACCAGGAGCGTGCCCGGAAGACGAGCCGCAGGGTGAGCGCCACCGCGATCGGCGCCAGTACGCACACGACGACCTGGGTCGTCCGCGTGGCGAGGACCGACCTGCCGAAGAGGAGGGAGCCGAGCCCGTGGAAGTAGACCTGCAGCTCGGGACACCAGCGGCCGGGCGCGAGCTCGAAGTAGAGGGGGAGGAACGTTCCGTACTGGTCGCGGAGGCCACGGGCGAAGACCTGCTCCGCGAGGACGGACGGGTTCGCCTCGTCGCAGAAGAAGTAGATGGGGAACCGGGTGATTCCCCAGAGACGGGTGGCCATGTAGCCGAGGAGTCCGAGCGAGAAGAGGACCCACTCCAGCCGGCCGGAGCGCTCGTGAGGAGGGGGACCCTGCCCCGCGTCCGTTTCGGCGCCGTTCGAGGGGCTCGAGGCCGGCGGCCCGGACGTTGGAAGGGCGATCGGCATCTGCCTGGCGCTCGCGGTCGAGATACTACTTCAGCGTCGCGCGCGGGACGGGTCTCGTCGTCGGGCCAGGACCGCCAGTCGCTTAAGATCGCCCGTCATGCCGTCGGCGACAAACGGGCGAGAGGGTCGGCTCCGGGGCAGGTAGCCGTGTCCTGGCGACCTTCTCCCCGCGGGAGGCTCGAAGCGTGGGCCCTCTGACGAAGGGCCCCGGCGCGGGCTCGATCGAGCAGGATGCCTGGGACCGCCACTGGACGGTTACCCGTCGACCGGGGGGGATGAGCGCCTTCGGGCGGCTCTCGTCGCTCGTCCGGAAACACGTCTTCGAGGCCGCCGTCCGCCGCTACGCCGATCGGTTCTTCCCGGCGGAGGGACTCTTCGTCGAGACGGGCTGCGGCACGGCGGAGTCGTCCCGCGGCCTTCTCGGGGACGGACGGCGGAAGCTGGGCGTCGACGCCTCGATGATCGCGCTCGGGTCGGCGCGAGCGGCCGTGCCCGAGTTCGGCCTCCTGCGGGCGGACGTCCGGCGACTTCCGCTCCGGGACGCGAGCGTCGACGGGCTGTGGAACCTCGGGGTGCTGGAGCACTTCCCGCCCGCGCAGGGCGACGCGGTGCTGAGGGAATGCGCCCGCGTTCTCCGCCCGGGCGGCCACCTCATCGCCTTCTGGCCGCCGGTGCTGGGGTCGTCTCGTCTCGCCCTCGCCCCGGTCGAGTGGCTCCTCTCGATCGCGAAGAGGCGGCGCTACCGTTTCTTTCCGGACGAGGTCAACCGGCTGCGCTCGAGGTTGCACGCGTGGGAGGTGCTTCAGCGGGCGGGGTTCGAGATCGTGGCGATCGAGTGTCCCTTCCGCCTGCTCTTCATCCACGCCGTCGTCGTGGGCAGGAGGCCCCTTCCGGGATGATCTCGGTCGTCATTGCCGCACACGACGAACGCGAGAACCTCGAGGAGCTGATGCGGCGGCTCCGCGCGATCCTCCCCTGGGCAGGCGAGGGATCGGAGATGGTGCTGGTGATCGCGGGAACGGACGGCTCCAGGGAGCTGGTCGAATCGCTCGCCCCCTCTCTCGGCATCGATCGCCTGAAGGTCCTCTACCAGGAGAGGCCCTCGGGGCTGGGGAACGCGTTCCGCTCGGGGTTCGGGGCGGTGTCGCCCGGGACGGACCTCGTGGTCACGATGGATGCCGACCTGAATCACCAGCCGGAAGAGCTTCCCCGCCTGGTTCACCGTCTCCGGACCGCACGGGCGGACATCGTCGTCGGCTCGCGCTTCATCCGGGAGAGCCGGGTGGAAGGCACACCGCTGTGGAAGAGACTCCTGAGCGGGTGCATGAACGTGGTCCTGATGCACCTCTACGGCCTCGACACGAAAGACAAGACGTCCGGATACAGGGTGTACCGGGCCGACGCGCTCCGGCGCATTCGATTCGCGAACGCCGATTTCGCCTTTCTTCCGGAGATCCTGATCGACGCCTCGCGTCAGGGGATGCGGATCGTGGAGGAGCCGATCCACTTCATCCATCGAAAGCGGGGAGCTTCCAAGATGCGCATCGTGAAGACGTCGATGAGCTATCTGGGGCTCCTGCTGGCCGGCAGGGCGTCTGCCCTGCCCCGCGGGGAAGGAGTCTCCCGGGAGGCCGCCCGACGCGAACCGGGACCGTGAGCGGCCGGGCGTCAGGAGGCGCCGGCCCGGACCGTGGACGCGATCGCGGTGGTCTTCCGGCTCAGCGGAACTGGCGGAGAAGGACCCACGCTCCGGCGGCGACGAGAAGCGCCAGGCCGAAGAGGCCGATGCGGCCGACGGCAGGGATCTCCGTCGCCGCACCGGAGACGAGGAGTCCTGCGGCCGCGGAAGCGTCCTGCGCCGCGACGATCGTGTTGACGGGATCCCGAAGGAGGAGGTCGTAGGCGCCGGGACCCGGGGCGGCGCCGAGGGGAATTCCCGAGAAGGCGTTCGTCGGGGTCGTGAACGACCGCTGGAGGAGGCACGAGCCGGCGAACGTGCCGCCGATCGTCCAGCTGCTGTTGGGAAGCAGGCAGAGCGAGTAGGTGAGGGCCGTGTCGGGGACCGTTCCTGCCACGACGAGGGCCTGCCCCGGGATCGCCGTCGCCACGTTCAGCCCCACGGTCGGCGGAACGGTCGGGATCGGCGTCGTCGTCGGGGTCGGGGTCTCCGTCGGGGTCGCGGTCGGAGCCGGGAGCGGGGTATCCGTCGGGGTCGGGGTGGCCGTTGGCGTCGAAGTCTCGGTCGGCGTCGAAGTCGGCGTGGCGGTCTCGGTCGGGGTCGAGGTCTGGGTCGGAGTCGGGGTCTCCGTCGGCGTCGGGGTGGCCGTTGGCGTCGAAGTCTGGGTCGGGGTCGAAGTGGGCGTGGCGGTCTCGGTCGGGGTCGAAGTCTGGGTCGGAGTCGGGGTCTCGGTCGGGGTCGAAGTCTGGGTCGGAGTCGCGGTCTCCGTCGGAGTCGCGGTCTCCGTCGGGGCCGCGGTCGGTGGCGTGGCGGCCTGTCCGTAGGCGTTCCCGCCGCGGTTTTCGATCGGCGCGGAAGGGAGGATCGTCGCCAAGGCAACGACACCGAGAACCGGCAGCCACGCCCAGCCGTTTCCGGTCGCGCGTCCGGTCTTCGTCACCTGGTTTCCGCCGATGCCTGCTCGAACATGGCTCTCGTCAGATCATCTCAGAGATTCCCGGTCGATGGGTTCTGATTCTTCGATCCTCTCCGCGACGAAGAAGACGCAGGACGAGCCCGGGATGCCGTCCTCGAGGACGCGGGGCAGGAGGAGCCTCTCCGTCGGCGCGAACAGGGGGCGCCAGGGGAGGACGACCCAGCGCCCGAAGAGGGCCCTTGCCACGACGTTGTGCCAGCCGGCGTAGTGGCCCAGCTCGAGGAGCGCGGTCGCACGGGGGGAGAGGTAGTCGCGGCGGAGGACGACGCGGAATCCGTGCGCCTCCACCCTTCGGGCCCACTCCCCGGACGCGTACATGTGGTAATGGCGCTGCATCCTCCGGAACCAGTCGCGGTACGCCCCCGCGGCCCGGCGGAGGCCCACCCGCTCGAGAAGACGCCCGAGGACGAGGTTCCGGTTGTGGACGTCGTTCGGGACCGTGAAGACGAACGTCCCCCCGGGCCGAAGGACGCGCCGGACCTCCCGGAGAACGCCCTCGAGGTCGGACATGTGCTCGAGGGCGCAGTTCGCGAGGACGGAGCGAAAGGAGCCGTCCCGGAAGGGCATGGCCGCCGCGCTCGCCGCGCCGAGGCCCCGGCAGGCGCCGCGTCGCGCCGCCTGCCTCAGCACCGGCAGGTCGAGGTCGATGCCGACCTCGACCTCGCCGAGGAAGACCTGCGCGAAGTGGCCGTCCCCGCACCCGATGTCGAGGAGGGGCCTCGGGAGCGGCCCGTTCTCGAGGAGGAGCCGTCCCTCGATCGTCCGGATGAGCGCCCGGAAAGCGGGGATCTCCCGGAGGTTCTCCCAGAGGAGGTCCCGGGCGGAGCGCTCCGTCACGGGCGAGGCCCCCCGGCCCCGGAGAGGCGGCCGGAGAGGAGCTCGTCGAAGAGCTGTTCGTAGAGCTCGGCGGTCCGGGCGGTGCTGTAGAGGGCCTCGATCTCGCCGGACGGGCGGACGTACCGGGCACGGTCGGAGAGCACCCGGACGAGGGACCCGGCGAGCGCCGCCGGATCGCCGGTGGTGAAGATCTCCCCCATCCCGGTCGTGAGGACCGGCTGGCGGACGCCCGGAAGATCGCTCGCGACGGAGGGAGTCCCCCGGAGCATCGCCTCGACCTGGACGAGGCCGAACGACTCGGTCGAGTTGAGGCTCGGCACGACGACGACGTCGAGGATCGAGAAGAAACGGGCCATCTCGCGGGGGTCGAGGACGCCGAGGAACGTCCACCGGGCCCCTTCCCTCTCGAGCAGGGGGCGGAGCCGCCCGAGGTAGGCCTCTTCTCCGAGGACGTTCTCGTGCTGCCCGGCGAAGAGGACCCGGACCCCGGGAAACCGGGCGCGGACGGCGGGGAGGGCCTCGAGGAGGACCTCGACCCCCTTCTCCGTCGCGAGCCGGGCCGCCATCCCGACGACCGGGGCGCCGTCGGGGTTGTGCGCGGAACGGAGGGCCTCCACCTCGCCCGGTCCGGGCTCGGGAACCTCGACGGGAGGCGGCACGACGCGGACCTTCGGGAGGTACCGCGAGAGGAAGCGGGAGTGCTTCGCGTAGTCGTCGGTGTAGGCGACGATCGCGTCCGCGAGCTTCCCGGTCGCGCGATCGCTCCAGACGACGACCCGGTTCACGAGGCGGTTGAGCGGCGTGTCGGGGAGCGTGAGGTCGCAGTGGTAGGTCACGACCACCGGCTTGCCGAAGAGGCGCCCGCGGAGGGCGAGACCGCTCGCGTCGAGCTGCGGGAGGTGGAGGCTGAGGACGTCGTGCTCCCGCACGAGTCTCGTCGCGGCGAGGCCGAACGTCGGCATGATCACGCCCTTGCTCACCCGGAACGCCACCGGGACGCGGACGACCGTCACGCCGTCCTTCTCCTCGCGGAGGGGGAGGGACGGGTCGAAGCGCGAGGTCAGCACCGTCACGGCGTGGCCCCGGCTGGCCAGGGAACGGGCGAGGCGCTCGGCGTAGATCGTCAGCCCGCTCGTGTGGGGCCGGTAGTAGGTCAGCGCGACCAGGACTCTCGGGGGGCGGGTCACCCGACGAGAGCCCTGTTCTCGGCGACCCACTCGAAGACGCGGCGAACCCCTTCCTCGACGCCGACGCGCGGGGTCCACCCGAGGAGCTGACGGACCTTCCGGCAGTCCGAGACGTAGATCTTCTGGTCGCCCGGCCTCCAGTCGGCGAACGAGACCGGGACCTCGCGGCCGAGGAGCGACTCGAGCAGCGGACGGAACTCGGCCCAGACGGAGGTCGTCATCTCCGGCCCGCCGCCGACGTTGAGCACCTGCCCGGCGACCTCGTCGATCCTTCCCGCGGCGGTCAGGTAGAGGTCCACGAGGTCGTCGACCCAGAGCACGTCGCGCACCTGCTTGCCGTCGCCGAAGATCGTGATCGGGCGACCGCAGAGCGAAGCGATGACGAGCCACGCGAGCCACCCCTGGTCCTCCATCCCGAACTGGCGCGTCCCGTAGATCGCGGACTGCCGGAAGACCACGGTCCGGAGCCCGTAGATCCGGGCGAAGTCGCGGACGTACTGGTCTCCCGCCCCTTTCGAGCAGCCGTAGGGCGAGTGGAAGTCGAGGGGCTGGGACTCGGAGATGCCGAGCGGAAAGTCGCGGAAGCGATAGCGCGTCGCCTCCTCCGAGACGCCGAGCCCGTCCAGCCCTCCGTAGACCTTGTTCGTCGACGCATAGAGGAAGGCGGGGCTGCCGCCAGAGCGGCGTGCGGCTTCCAGCGCGTTGAAGGTCCCGAGCGCGTTCGCCTCGAAGTCCGTCCGCGGGTCGGCGACCGACGTCGTCACCGCGACCTGTCCGGCGAGGTGGAGGACGACGTCCTGCCCGCGGGTCGCTTCCGCGAGGCGCCCGGCGTCGCGCACGTCCGCTTCCGCAAGCCGGAAGGAGTCCGCTCCGTGGAGCTTCGAGAGCCAGGCGAGGTTCTGCCGGTTTCCCGGCCGGGAGAGGTTGTCGTAGAGGAGGACCTCGTATCCCCGCTCGACGAACCGCCTCGCGGCGTTGATTCCGATGAAGCCCGCGCCGCCGGTGATCAGGACCCTCATCGCGCTTCGACCGCGTCGCGGGGACGCGTGTACGGGGCGACGGTGAAGGGGTGGGCCAAGCGCCCGGACTATACCGCCGCGAACGGGCCTGCCGGGCCCCGGCGCGGCCGAGTCCGGTATCGTTGTGCGCGCTCTTGAACGAGCCCTCTCTCCTCGACCTCCTCCGCGCGAGAGTGACGCGGCGGCGCCTCCTCCGCGCGCTCCTCGTCGCGGCGGCGCTCGGGGCTCTCGCCCTCGCGGCCCGCCTCGTCTTAACGTCGGGCGCCTCGCTGGGGCGGCCGCTCGTCCTCGTCGTCCTCGCGATCGCGCTCGGCGAGGC
>CAZNSS010000100.1:0-10087 GCA_964575465.1 uncultured Holophagales bacterium
GGCCGAGGCGCTCGCGGCGGTCGAGGAGGTCTCGGGCCTCATGGAGCGGGCGCCGCACGGGACCGAGTCCTGGCACCTCGCCTGGGAGGAGCTGCGGTCGGGCGGCCTCCTCCGGGAGCCCGCGGTCGCGCCGGTGGCGACGGGGGAGCCGGACGAGGACGGGAGCGGCGCGGAGCCCGACGAGGCGGACGAACGGGAAGGCCCGGTCCGCGTCTCGGCCGTCCTCTCGACCGATCGCGTCTCGCCGGGAGAGATGCTCGAGGTCAGGATCGCGCTCGAGACGGCCGACGGGTGGTCGCTCACGGGCGAGAAGGCGCTCGCGGTCGACGCCTGGGGCGGGCCCGGCCTGCGCTGCACGGCGGTCGAGCTGCCGCCGCGCAGGTCGGTGACGCACGCGGACGGGAGCGCCGAGCCGGGGTACGAGGGGCGGGTCGAGGTCACGCTCGTCTTCGAGGTCCGGGCCGGCGCGGCCGAGGGGGAGCACCCGATCGCCGTCTCGCTCCGCTACCGGGCCTGCGGAGAGGGGACGTGCCTCCCGGAGCGGGCCTTCGCGCTCACGGTCCCCGTCCTCGTTCTGGCGCGCTGAATGCCGGCTCCGCTCGCTTCCCGGACGGGCCGCCTCTACGTCGCGCTCGCGGCGCTCCTCTGGTCGACGGGCGGTCTCGCCATCAAGCTCGTCCCGCTCGACGCCATGGGGGTCGTCTTCTGGCGGGCCGCGCTGACCGTCGCGTTCCTCGTCGCCGTCTTCCGGCCGAGCCTCGGGAGGTGGAAGAAGGCGTCCGTCGCGACGGCCGTCGTCTACGCCCTGATGATCCTGACGTTCGTCACCGCGACGAAGTGGACGACGGCGGCGAACGCGATCTTCCTCCAGTACACGGGGCCGTTCTACGTCCTCGCCCTCGGGCCGTGGCTCCTGAAGGAGCGGTTCCGGAAGGCGGACGCCGTCGCCATCGCCGTCGCGCTCGGAGGGATGTCGCTCTTCTTCGTCGGGAAGCTGGACGGCGGACATCTCGCCGGCAACCTGATGGGAGTCGTCTCGGGCCTCTTCTTCGGCCTGACGGTCCTGCTCCTCAGGCGCGACCAGTCGCGCGACGCGATGTCCTCGGTCTTCCTCGGGAACTTCCTCGCCGCTGCGATCGCCCTGCCCTTCGCGTGGGGAAACCTCGCCCTCGACCTGAAGGGTTTCGCGGTCATCGCCTTCCTGGGCATCGTGCAGATGGGGATCGCCTACATCCTCTTCGTGCGGGGCCTCTCGGTCGTCCCGGCCGCGGAGGCGTCGCTCCTCGGGATGCTGGAGCCGGCGTTCAACCCTCTCTGGGCGTTCCTCGGCATCGGTGAGAAGCCGTCCGCGTGGGCGCTCGCCGGCGGTGCGATCGTCCTTCTCGCGGTGGCGGGCCGGACGGTGCTGGGGGCGCGAGAGGGCCGGTAGGAGCGTCGGCCGGGACGGGTGCGCCCGCGGGCGTGGGCCGTGAGCGGAGGGCCCGGGCCGTCAGGAGACCGTGAAGAGAAGAAGCTCGCCGGCGGCCTTCAGCGCGGGGACTCTCGCCTCGGCCTCGAGCGTCGTGGCGAAGCGGGGGAGCCAGGAAGCGACGTGCGCCGCCCAGAGATCCTCGACGAGCGGGCGGACGTCCTCGCCTTCGGCGGCCCGTGTCGCGAGTGCCGAGAAGAGGGCGAGGATCAGGCCGGCGTGGTCGGCGGGCTCCGTCTCGTGGTGAACGGGCTCCAGCCCCGCGCGGCGCCAGTGGCCGAGCATCGAGGCGTGCTTCGGGCCGCGAAGGCGCGGCGGTCCCTCGTGCTCCCAGGTGTCGTGCCACGGGCGGCAGGGGGCCGCCCGCGGTCCGACGAAGAGACGGGTCCATTCCTTCGCCAGCTCCGTCGGGTCGGCTTCGCGGCAGAGGCGGGCGACGGCCTCGACGCGAGCGCCGAGGCCGTCGTGCACGAGCGGTGGATCGGCCCGCCGGCCGAGAAGGGCGTGAAGAGCCTCGGACGGCGGGTCGAGGAGGAGGCGGGCGAGGAACCCGGAGACGAACGCGGCGGACCGCGGCCCGCCCGTCGCGGTCTCGGCGACGGCGAGCTGAAGGAGGAGGCCTCGAGGGCCGGGTCCGCCGTTGGTCAAGTTCAGGCCTTCGCGATGGAGACGACGGCGTCCATGATGCAGGCCGCGCCGCCGACGTCCTTGCGGGCGAGGATGTCGTCCATCGACTGCCCGGGGACGAGGATGGCGTCCTTGGCGCCCTTGCCGTAGGCCGCGGTCATGAGGCGCGACTGGTGGCCGAAGCCGTGGGG
The DNA here is from genome assembly GCA_964575465.1 of uncultured Holophagales bacterium. Classification (GTDB taxonomy): domain Bacteria; phylum Acidobacteriota; class Thermoanaerobaculia; order UBA5066; family UBA5066; genus UBA5066. The sequence continues at coordinate 2,287 of CAZNSS010000100.1, forward strand.
GACGAGGACGCAGTCGGGCCGGATCGCCTCGGTGAGGCGGGCGGGGACCTGGATCTCGCCGACGCGGGAGCGGACCTTGATCATGTCGCCTTCCGCGATGCCGAGGCCGCGGGCCGTCTGGACGTTGATGAAGACCTCGTTCGTCCCCTTGATCTCGTTCGTGATCCGGTTGTTCTCCGTGGTGTTCCGGATGTGCATCGGGGGAATGATCGTGAGGAGGTAGAAGGGGTACTGGCTGCTCGGGACGTCGCGCTTCTGCTTCCACGTCGGGAGCGGCTCGAAGCCCGCGTCGGCGAAGGCCTTGACGTAGATGTTGATCTTCCCGCTGGTCGTCGGGAACGTCGTCCGGGGGACGAAGGGAGCGGGCTCGACGACGAACCCCTTCGCCTTCATCTCGGCGAAGTTCGCTCCGAGCCCGGCTCTCTTGGTCTTCTCGTCGAGGACGTAGCCCATGTTGATCGGCGTCCCGTCGGGGTTCTTCCAGTACTCGGGGAAGGCCTTGAGGCCCCACGCCAGGAGGATGGAGCCGAGCGCCTTCGTCTCGAACTGCGGCGGGACGACGGGCTGCCGGACGACCGTCATCTTGTGGGGAGCATGGTGGTCGCGCGCGACGAGGTCGGAGACCTCGAGGTAGAGGGCCGAGGGGAGGACGACGTCGGCCAGCTCGATGATCTCGTTGGGGAAGATGTCGCAGACGACCGTGAAGGGGATCTTCTTCAGCTCGGCCTCGACCTCGGGCGGGTTCGGGAAGGCCATCGTCGAGTAGCGGGTGATGATTCCCATCTGGATCTTGCCGGGGTTCTTGCGCAACCCGTCCGCCAGGCAGGAGAACATCCCGCTCCCGACCGTCTTGAGGAACGGGTGGCGATGGCGCCCGACGATGTCGACGCCGCTCTTGGTCGGATAGGCCGGCGGCGGAACGATGGCGTCGATGCCGGGGATCGTGTGCGTCCGCGGGAAGAAGCGTCCACCCGGCCGGTCGATCGTGCCGGCGAGGACGTTGAGGATCGTGATGGCGAACGTCGTCTCGCTGCCGTTGGCGTAGTTGGCCGAAGGCGTCTTCTTGTGGATCGGGGCCACCGCGGGGCCCTGGGTCGCGAACTCCCGGGCGATCCGGGTGATGGTCTCGGCGGGGACGTCGGAGAGCGCCGCGGCCCACTCCGGGGTGTACGGGGCGAAGTGGGCACGGATCTCGGTCTCGTACTGCGGGAAATTCGTCAGGCCCTCGACGAACGCCTTGTCGTAGAGGTTGTCGCGAAGGATGACGTGGATCATCGCGTTCACGACGGCGAGGTCCGACCCGGGACGGATCGAGATCGCCTCGTCGGCGACGACCGAGGTCCCGGCGGCCTTGTAGGGGTTGAAGGAGACGATCTTCGCCCCCTTCTTCTTGGCGTCGGTGACGGCGCGGGCCCAGACGACCTTCGACTTGCCGACGACGTCCCACCCGAACGTGACGATGTACTTCGCGTTCGCGAAATCGTGGCACCAGACGAAGCCGCCGATGACGTTGGCGGAGACGACGCGGTTCGCCAGGAAGCACTCGTCCCAGTGGTCGAACCGGTTCGACGTCCCGATGCAGTTCTGGAAGCGGGCCCAGACGTCGGGCGAGGCGAGGCCGAGAACCATGACGCTGTCGCGCCCGTTCTTGGCGATCGTCTCCGTCAGCTTCGCCGTGGCCAGGTCGAGCGCCTCGTCCCAGGTGATGCGGACCCAGCCGGCGTCGACGCCGATCCCCTTGACCGGGTTCGTCCGCTTCATCGGGTACTTGAGGCGGTCGGGGTCGTACAGGTAGCCGGTGGCCGCCTTTCCCTTGGCGCACATCTTCCCGCCCCCCTGGAGGTCCTCGGGGAGCCCCTCGACGAACGTCAGGACGCCATTGGACACCGTGGCTTTCATGCCGCAGGCCGAGCCGCACCATCCACAGTCGCTGACGAGCGTCGTCGGAGAGTCGGCGAGCGACATGGGCACGGAGGCCTTCTGGACGATGCCGTCGAGGAAGCCGGGGAGTACGGCGGCGCCGGCGAGCGCGGTGCCGGAGGTCTTGAGGAATTCGCGCCGGTTCGCGTCGAGCGTGTTCATCTCATCCCTCCTTCGGCACGAAGCGGATCGACGGGTTCGTGTAGGAGGGCTCGGCGAAGTTCGGGATCTGCTTGACCCCCTTGCGGTCGAGCTCGACGAGCTTCCCGAACTGGAGCGCCCCCGTGGGGCAGGTATCGGCGCAGGCGGGCTGCTTGCCGGCGTCGACCCGGTCGACGCACATCGTGCACTTGGACATCTTCTTCTCTGTGGAGTCGTACTGCGGCGCGCCGTAGGGGCAGACCGACTCGCAGTAGCGGCAGCCGATGCACTTGGTCTTGTCCAGGAGGACGATCCCGTCCGCCGCCCGGACGGTGAGGGCGCCCGAGGGGCAGGCCTTGACGCAGGAGGCGTCGGCGCAGTGGTTGCAGGCCATCGAGACGCCGTAGGCGCTCACCTGCGGCCAGACGCCGATCACCTGGTCGATGACGCGGCGCCAGCGGACGTTGCGCCCCGTGGGGACGTTGTTCCAGGTCTTGCAGGCGGCCTCGCAGGCCGAGCAGGAGATGCAGAGCCCGAGGTCGACGAGGAATCCGTACGTGCTCATCCTCTGCTCCTACTTGTAATAGACCGGGCCGGGGCCCGAGCGGGAGTGGCACGAAACGCAGGCTTCGACGCTGACCGTGCGGCGCAGCTCGGCGCCGGACTCCTGGGTGAAGTCGATGGCGGTGCGGTGACAGAAGACGCAGTTGGCGTTCTGCGCCCCCTTCCTCGGGTTGTAGCCCGGGGTGAAGGGGAGCATGGCGTTGTGGAACGCCTGGACCCGCGGGTCGGCCGTCGTCTGCTTGAGGACGTCGGCGTGGCAGGTCAGGCAGTCGGATTTGTAGGAGGAGCTCTGGGGGTCGTGGATCGCCGTCGCGTTCGCCGCCCGCGCCTCGGAGCCCGTGAAGGGCGCCGAGGCGAGGGCGAGGAGCGGGAGGAGGGCGAGGGCCACGAAGGCGGCTTTCCTGCTCATCGGTCCGTCCTCTCTCAGAAGTGGCCCTTCACGCCGAAGGTGAAGGCCGTCAGGGTGTAGTCGTCGAGGTCGTAGAGGGCTTCGTCGAAGTCGCGGTACTGGATCCTCAGGAGCGCGTCGAAGGTCTTCGAGAGGCTCTTCTCGATCAGCCCCTCGACCCGCCACGCACGGTGGTCGACGTTCTCCGAAGGGGCGTCGAGCCAGCCGGAGAGGCCGGCGCGCCAGCCGTCGCCCGGCGTCCAGTCCAGGCCCAGGGCGGCCGTGAATCCGTTGACCTTCTCGTCGGTATCGACGAAGCCGGGGAAGGTGACGGTGTCGGGGAAGGTCCATTCCTGCTGGCGCCAGCCGACCTCGCCCCAGAGCTCGAAGGCCGAGCCGCCCGGGGTGCCGGCGTGGAGAACGACGCTCGAGGCCTCGGTCTCGGCACGGGCCGTACCGAGGGTCCACGACGGGTCGTAGAAGGGCTCGTAGAAGGGCGCCTCGAGGTCGGCGACGCCGCGGCCCCAGCTGGCCATCACGGTGAAGGGGGCCTTGCCGAGCTTGCCGGTGAGCGAGCCGGAGACGGAGTCGAAGGTCGATTCCTTCGGGCCGGTGGCGTAGCCGTTGAGGAGCTCGGTGAGGTCGATCTTCGTGTCGTCCCACGTGCGCCCGCCCTGGAGGGCGATGCGGAAGGCGCCGGCCTTGTAGCGCAGCTCGCCGAGGAGCGAGTCCTTCGTCCTCGTGCTCTCCTGCTGCTCGAGGCCGCTGCCGCGGGCGTAGACGAGGTCGTTCGTGGTCTCCTCGCGTCCGCCGAGGACCGAGATGCGGAAGCCGCCGGTGCGGTAGCCGAGCTCACCGCGGGCGGCCCAGGTGTCGATGTCCTGGGTCTGGGTGAGGCCGTAGGCGCGGCTCTTGACCGTCTCGGTTCCCGAGGCTTCGGTCTCTTCGTTGCCGATGCGGCCGGTGAGCCTGACGTCGAAGCCTCCGAAGGGCTGGACGGAGATGGCGCCGGCGGCTCCCTTGCGGGTGACGTCGGAAACGCCGTTCGAAAGGACGTCGCGCGGGGCGGCATTCAGGGCGCCGCCGCTGAAGGTTGGGGTCGACTCGACCTTGTCGTAGTGGACGCCGCCGGCGAGCTGGACGTGCTCGAACTGGTTGGCGGCGGTGAGGTGGGCCTGGATGTAGTCGGCGTCGTGCCCTTCGGCGCCCTGGTACATCTCCAGGAGGCTCGCCGAGCCCCAGATGGGCGTCTGGGTCGTCGTGTCGCTGGTGCGCGTGCCGAGAGCGACGCGGGCGTTCCAGTCGATGCAGAGGAGCCGGAGCCTCGCGCCGAGGGCCCCTTCGAGCATCTGCGTGTCGAGGTCGGCCAGGGCCGGGCTGAAGAAGGCCGGGGCGCCGGAGTCGCCGAAGGCGAAGCCCTGGGCCTCGGGGACCCGCTCGCCCCGCAGGTCGACGCCGCGGACGGTGAAGTCGACGACGCCGGCGGACGGGAGCCAGGCCGCCCGGACCTTGAAGCGGGTCCGTGTGGCGACCGGGTCGCGGTCGCCGAAGGCCGGGACGAGGGTGTTGGTGTAGGGGTAGAGGGTGGAGACCGGGGTGCCGAGAGGCGTCGTCTCCGGCCGGATCGAGGTGTCGGAATAGCGCCGGGTCCGGTCGAGGGTGAGCTCGAGGCGGAAGGGGCTCTCCGGCCGGTACGTCACGTCGAGCCAGCCGGCGGTGGTCGGCTCGAAGCGCAGTCCGATCTCGAGTCCCCTGGACCTGTGCTCGACGCCGAAGAGGACTCCGTTGCGGTAGCCCTCGTGGTCGTCGCGCCGTCCGTCGTCTCCGTCCTCGATGCCGGCGACACCGGCGAGGGTGACGTCGGTGGTGCTGGCGGGGGCGGGCCTGGGGGCGTCCTCGGCGGCGAGGGGAGGGGCGACGGCGAGGGCCGTGGCGAGGCCACAGAGGAGACAGAGGAGGGGCGAGCTTTTCTTCATCGTCTCCTCCTCAGCGCTTCCGGTACTGCGGCGCCATCAGCTCGTCGACGTTGGAGCCGTGGACCTCGCTGTGACAGTCGAGGCACTTGCCGCCCCCCTGGAGGTAGCGGTTGTGCGGGACCTTGCCGGCGGCCGGGAAGTTCGACTGGACGTGGCAGGTGAGGCACACGCCGTTGCCGGAGGTCTTCAGGAGGCTGCGGTTGACCGAGCCGTGCGGGACGTGGCAGGAGGAGCAGCCGTCTTCCATGGCGCGGTGCGGGAATACCCACGGGCCGGCAGCCTCGGGGTGGCACTCGAGGCACGTCGCCTCGGGCTTCTTCGCCGTGTCCGCCTTCTTGCCGTGGACGTCGTGGCAGGAGGCGCAGCCCATCCGCCCTTCGAGGACGGGGTGGCGGTAGACGCGGCGGAACTCGGAGACCTGCTCGACGTGGCAGGAGGCGCAGGCGCTCTCGCCGCGCTTCTCGACGGCCTTGCCCTTGGCGTCGTGCCAGGAGTTGCCGTGGCAGCTCCAGCAGGAGACGTCGGCGCTGCGGGCGTGAGGCGTCCCTTCCCAGGCGGGGAAGCCGGCGCGGTGGCAGGTGAGGCAGGCCTTCGAGCGGGCCTTCGCGTCGGCCTTCGCGAGCGCGGCCTTGTTGCCGGTGAGGTCGGCGGCCGAACCGCTCTGGAGGTGCCGCGTCGCGTCGCCGTGGCAGGCCTCGCAATAGCGGGCCTCACGCGAGGCGATGCCGGCGTGTGGCCCCTTCGAGGCCGCCTCGACCTGCTCGGAGTGGCACGGCGCGCAGGCGCTCTCGGCCGCCCCGGCCTCGTGGGACGTGGAGAGAAGCGTGATGGCGCCCGCCACGACGAGGAGCGCCCCGGTGCGCGTCCAGCTCCGGACGCGGGGCGGACCTCCCGGGGAGGGCCGGGCGTGTTTCATGGGGCCTCCTTGCGCGTGGTGTTCGATTCGGATTCCGAGCAGGCCGAAGAACGCGGATCCGCCGCCGCGGCGGCTGGAGCGATCGGGGAGTCCAGGGCTGCTCGACCCTGCTCGCAGACGAGGTCGTGCGGCAGGGCGAGGATCCGCTCGGCGAGCTCGAGGTCCCTCCGGACCACGGGGTCGGAGGCGGTCTCGGACCGGACGGTCTCGAGGATCCGCCTCGTCCGCGCGTCGGTCGCGAGGGAGAACCAGGCGAAGCGCCCCTCGCGCCGCTCCTCGAGGAAGCCGACCTTCCGGAGCGCCGAGAGGTGCTCGGACGCCGTGGAGCGCGCTATGTCGAAGATGGCGGCCACCTGGCCCACGCAGAGCTCGCGTCCGTCGAGGACCGCGAGAATGCGAATGCGAGCGCGATTTGCGAGCGCCTTCGACAGGGCGAGGAGGCGGGAGAGCGGTGTCGTCGGCATTTCGCGATACGGCGAAATATTGACCTCGTGACGGGCCCCGTTCAACGATGCGTATCCATCATTTCTGCGCAAGGCGAAGTGGAGACGGCGTCTCCCCGGGCGTCCCGTCTCTCCCTTCCCGCCGCGCGGCCGGGGGGGGCGGGAAGTCGCTGCCCGAGCGGGTCGGAGAGGATCGGGAAGGCCGTCTTCCCTCACCCTCCCTACCGGGCGGTGACCGCCGAATCAGGCCCTCCGTGGACCGGATTCCGTGGTGCGTCCCGGGTCGTCAGCCCGACTTGCGGGCCGGGCGAGGGGCCCTGGCCGAGCCGCGAAATGCCGGGAGGAGCTTCCAGCGCGGGCCGGCGCCACAGAAGGTCTCGACGTCGACGGCCTTGACCTTCTCCAGGAAGGCCCGGTCGGCCGAGATCCTCTCGTCGCCGTGGACGCCCGCCAGGGTCGCCTTCATCCAGGGCTTCAGGTCGGGACGCTCGGACAGCCTGTAGAAGACGATCTTGCCGTCCTTACGGTCCAGGAGGAAGCCGGCGCGCCTCAGCTCGGAGAGGTGGGCCGAAACGGTCGAGGGCGCCAGGTCGAGGACGGCCGTGAGCTGGCAGACGCAGCACTCGCCCCTCTCGAGGGCGGCGAGGATCCGGAGGCGGGCCGGGTTGGCGAGCGCCTTCGTGACGTCGAGAGTGCGGCCCAGCGGACTGTCCATCGGGTTTCGACGGTAGCCCCCGCGTCGCACCGGCGTCAAGGAGAAGGCAGCGAGAAGCCCTGTCGCGCGAGGGCGTCCCTGCCTCGCGGCCCGAGGAGGAGGTCTCGCACCGCACGGGCGCCCTCGGGCGCCTTCGCGCCGCGGAGGACGATCCCTCCCTGCACGATCGGGGCGTAGCTCCCCGGGGGGAGCTCCACGTGTCGGCCGGCGGACCTCATTCGCGGAGCGAGGGCGAGCGAGAGAGCGACGAGTCCCGCGTCGGCGGCACCGCTCTCGACGAACTGCGCCGCCTGGGCGACGTTCTCGCCGAGGACGAGCTTTTCCTTCACGCCGTCCCAGACGGCCAGAGATCTCAATGCGGCTTCGGCCGCGCGCCCGTAGGGAGCGTGGCGCGGGTTCGCGATCGCGACTTTTCGCACGGACGGGTCGAGGAGGGCGCGGACCCCGAGCGAGCGCAGGTCGAGCCGCGAGGCCGCCGGGACCCACAGCGCCACCCGGCCGACCGCATACGAGAAGACCTCGCCGTCGGCGAGGCCCTTCGCCGCGAGTCGCCGTGGGTAGTCGACGTCGGCGGAGAGGAACAGGTCGAACGGTGCGCCGTTCTCGATCTGCGCGAAGAAGCTGCCGGACGACCCGTAGACGATCGCAGGGCGGATGCCGGCGAGGGCGCCGGCGCCGTCAGCGAGGACGCGCTCCAGGGCGAACTGCAGGTCGGCCGCGGCGGCGACGCGCACCTCG
>CAZNSS010000101.1:0-10059 GCA_964575465.1 uncultured Holophagales bacterium
GGCCGGCGCGCGCGTGAGCATCGACCTCAACTACCGGAGGAAGCTCTGGAGCGAAAGCGAGGCACAGGCCGTCCTCCGCCCCCTCGCCGCGCTCGCGCACGTGATCGTGGCGAACGAGGAGGACGTGCAGGCCTGCCTCGGAATCGCCGTCCACGGGGCCGACGTGCGGTCGGGAGAGCTCGACGCCGGGGCCTACCGCACGGCGGCCGCGCGGGTGGCACGCGACTTCGGGGCGGAGGTCGTCGCGATCACGCTCCGGGAGAGCCACTCGGCGAGCCGGAACGGCTGGAGCGCCGTCCTCTGGGACGCGGCCGCCGCGGCCTTCCACGAGAGCCCGCGGTACGACGTGACGCTCGTCGACCGGGTCGGCGGGGGCGATTCCTTCGCCGCGGGGCTCGTCTACGGCCTCGTCACCGGTCGCGCGCCGACGGAGGCGCTCCGCTTCGCCGTGGCGGCGAGCGCGCTGAAGCAGACGATCCCGGGGGACTTCAACCGCGTGACCGTCGAAGAGGTCGACCGGCTCGCCTCGGGCGACGGGAGCGGGCGGGTCCGGAGGTAGTCCGCGACCCTCCCAGGTCGCCTTGACAGCCCCCCCCCATCTGCTAGCGTCCTCCGCCGCAAGGAGATAGCGAGGAGAGGGCCTCCTCTCTCGCGGATCAAGAGGATGCCGACTCGCCTCGAACTCTCTCTCGAACGCGACATCGACCGGATCCGCCAGCATCTCCTCGAGATGTCCGGTCTCGCCGAGCGGGCGCTCCGCGACTGCGTCGAGTCCTTCGGCGGCGAGAACCGCCAGCGGGCCTACGCCGTCATCCTGCGCGACCAGCTCATCGACGAGAAGGAGAAGGAGATCGACCGGCTCTGCCTCGAGTTCCTTCTCCGGCAGCAGCCCGTCGGCATTCACCTCCGCTTCGCCTACAGCGCCATCAAGGTGAACCTCGAGCTGGAGCGGGTCGGCGACTACGCCGAGAGCATCGCCCGCCAGGTCCTCCGGCTGAGCGCGCTCCCCGAGGCGCCCGAGGCGCACCGGCGGCGGCTCGTCGAGATGGCGGACCTCGCCATCCCCATGCTCCACGACGCGATCGAGGCGTTCGTGAAGCAGGATGCCGGGCTCGCCAGAGCCGTCGTCGTGAGCGAGCCGGCCGTCGACGCCCTCCTCGGAAAGCTCGTCCAGGAGCTCCTCGAGGCGGTCCGCGAGCTGCGGATCCCCCCCGAGATGCTCGTCGCCCTCTCGACGATGGGACGCCGGTTCGAGCGCGTCGCCGACCAGGCCCGGAACGTGTGCATGGAGACGCTCTACATGTGCACGGGCCAGTCCGCCAAGCACCCCGGCGCCGACACCTTCCGCGTCCTCTTCGTGGACGAGCACAACGCCTGCCGCAGCCAGATGGCCGAAGCGATCGCCCAGTCGCTCGGGCAGCCCCGGTTCGTCTTCTCGAGCGCCGGCGTCGACCCGCGGGCGATCGACCCGAGGACGATCGCGTTCCTGAAGGAGAAGGGGCACGACGTCGGGCACGTTTCGCCGAAGGGGATCGACCAGGTCCCGAACCTCGAGTACTACAACGTCGTCGTCGGCGTCGCGAAGGAGGCCCAGACGGCCTTCCCGCGGACACCCCGGAACCTCGTCTACGTCGACTGGAGCATCGACGACCCGTCGCGCCTCGAGGGCTCGCCGGAGGAGGTCCGTGCCGCCTACGACGCGACGTACGCCTTCCTCTCCCGGAACGTCCGCGACCTCGTCGGCGCCGTCCTCGGCGTCGACCTCGCGTAAGGGGCCCGGCCGGCCCCATCGCCCATGCGCCGACCCTCCCTCAAGAGGCACGTGACGAGGCTCGTCGCCGCCGCGGCGCTGCTCGCTTCCGTGGCCTGCCGCGGCGGCGGGGGGAGGCCCGCCCCGACGGCGGTCATCCAGAACAAGGGCTCCGACACGATGGTCAACGTCGCCCAGATCTGGGCCGAGGAGTATCGCAAGGTCGCGCCGCGGGTCGAGGTCGAGGTCTCGGGCGGGGGCTCGGGCGTCGGGATCGCCGCCCTCGTGAAAGGGGCGGTCGACATCGCGAACGCGAGCCGCGACATCAAGCCGTCCGAGGCGGAGATGGCGATGGCGAACTCCGGGAAGGCGCCGGTCGACTTCAAGGTCGGCTACGACGCTCTCGCCGTCTTCGTCCACCGCGACAACCCGATGGACGAGATCACCCTCGCCCAGCTCGAAGAGCTCTACGCCGAGGGAGGCCGGGTCACCCGCTGGTCGGAGCTCGGCGTCACGATCCCGGGCGTTCGCGACGACCGGATCGTCCGCGTCAGCCGCCAGTCGAGCTCCGGGACCTACGAGTTCTTCCGCGACCGCGCGCTGAAGAAACGCGACTTCCGGCTCGGCTCCCTCGACCTGAACGGCTCGAAGGAGGTCGTCGAGCTCGTCGCCGTGACCCGGACGGCGATCGGGTACAGCGGCATGGGGTACGCGACGGACGAGGTGAAGATGCTCCGGGTCTCGCCGAAGCCCGGCGCCCCCGCCGTCGCGCCGACCGTCGCCTCCGTCCACGAGAAGAGCTATCCGCTCGCCCGTTCCCTCCACCTCTACACGCTCGGCGAGCCGCAGGGCGCCGTGAAGGCGTACGTCGAGTGGATCCTCTCCCCCGGTGGTCAGAAGGTCGTCGAGGAGAGCGGCTACGTGCCCGTCCCCCCGGCTCCGACCGGGGCCCCGCCGGCCGCGCCCGCCCCCGTTCCGGCCACCGCTCCGGCAGGAGCGGGGCGGTGAGCGCCCTCCCCTCTCCCGCCGTCCCCCGCCCGGTGCGCTCCCGCGCCGCCGTGCACTCCGAGAAGGCCCTCGAGGCCCTCATCCGCCTGTGCGGCGCGAGCGCCATCCTCTTCGTCGCGGCGATCTTCTTCTTCGTCCTGAAGGAAGCCGCTCCGGTCCTCGTCAGCGAGAAGTTCTCGCTCTTCCAGTTCCTCTTCTCGACCGAGTGGTACCCGACCTCGGCCGTGAAGGTCCGCTACGGCACCCTCGCGCTCACCGTCGGCACGCTGAGCGTCACGGCCCTCGCCATCCTCATCGCCGTCCCGTTCGGCCTCGGGGCGGCGATCTACCTCTCCGAGTTCTGCCCGCCGCGCCTGCGAGAGACGCTCAAGGTCGTCATCGAGCTCCTCTCGGCGATCCCGAGCGTCGTCTGGGGATTCATCGGCCTCACGGTGACGAGCCGGCTCATCGTGAACGCGACGGGAGCGCCCGTCGGCGTCAACCTCCTGAACGGGGCCGTCCTTCTCGCCCTCATGAGCGTCCCCGTCATCGTCTCGATCGGCGAGGACGCCCTGAAGGCCGTTCCCGACTCCTTCCGCGAGGCGGGAATCGCGCTCGGGGCGACGCGCTGGCAGCTCGTCTACCGCGTCCTCCTTCCCGCCGCGAAGAACGGTCTCCTCGCCGCCGTCCTCCTCGGGGTCGGCCGCGCCGTCGGCGAGACGATGGCCGTCCTGATGGCCACCGGGCACGCCGTGAACATCCCCGGGGGCCTCTTCGACCCGGTGCGGACGCTCACCGCGAACATCGCCGCCGAGCTCGGCGAGGCCCCCTCCGGCTCCGACCACTACCGCGTCCTCTTCCTCACGGGGACGCTCCTCTTCCTCATCACCCTCGTCGTCAACCTCGCGGCCGACTCCGTCGTCCGCGGCATCCGGAGGAAGTCGTGAGCGGCCGCTTCGCGAGGACCCCGCACGTCGCGCGCAAGGAGCGCGCCGAGGGCCTGGCGAAGGTCGTCTTCGCCCTGATGGCCTCGGCGATGATCCTGCCGCTCCTCCTCATCGTCGCCTACCTCGTCGTCCTCGCCTGGCCCTCCCTGAGCTGGGAGTTCCTCGTGGACGTTCCGAAGCGGGGGATGCGGGACGGCGGCATCTGGCCCGCGTTCGTCGGGACCCTCTACCTCGTCGGGATCTCGCTCGTCGTCTCGACGCCGATCGGCGTCCTCGCGGCGATCTACCTGAACGAGTACGCGAAGGACAGCCGGTTCAACCGCCTCGTGAACCTCGCGGTCATCAACCTCGCGGGCGTGCCGAGCATCGTCCACGCCCTCTTCGGCCTCGGCGCGTTCGTCTACGCGGCGAAGCTCGGATACTCGATCCTCTCCGCGTCGCTCACGCTCGCCATCATGACGCTCCCCGTCATCATCGCGAGCACCCGCGAGGCCCTCGCGTCGGTGCCGATGGCCTTCCGCGAGGCCTGCTGGAACGTCGGGGCGACGCGGTGGCAGACGGTCCGGACGGTCGTCCTCCCGAACTCGATCAGCGGCATCCTCACCGGCGTCATCCTCCAGGTGAGCCGTGCCGCCGGCGAGACCGCCCCCGTCATGTTCACGGGCGCCGTCTTCTTCAAGGCGGTCGAGCGGGGAGACCTCTTCCCCTACGCCGTCACCGAGCAGTGCATGGCCCTCTCCATGCACCTCTACACCCTCGCGACCCAGGTGCCCCACGTGAAGCCGTCGCTCCCCTACGCGACGGCCGTCGTCCTCCTCGGCTCCGTCCTCCTCGTGAACGCCACCGCCATCGCCCTCCGGATCTGGCTGAGGAACCGGAAGAAGTGGTAGCCGTGGCGGAGATTCCGGAGGGCGGCGTGCCGGGCGCCCCGAAGGAGATCGAGGTCTCCGGCCTCCGTCTCGCCTACGGCGGGCGCGAGGTGATCCACGGGATCTCCTTCGACGTCTATCGCCACGAGATCCTCGCCGTCATCGGACCGGCGCAGTCGGGGAAGACCTCGATGCTCCGCTGCCTGAACCGGACGATCGACTTCACGGCCTCGGCCTCGGTCTCGGGGACCGTGAGCGTGGGGGGCGAGGACGTGCGGAAGATGAGCGACGTCTTCGCCCTGCGCCGGAAGATCGGGATGGTCGCACCGCTGCCGACCGGCCTCCCGCTCTCGATCTACGACAACGTCGCCTTCGCCCCGCGCTGCTCGGGCGTGTCGCGGAAGGCCGACCTCGAGCCCGTCGTCGAGAAGTGCCTCCGGCAGGCCGCCCTCTGGGACGAGGTGAAGGACCGGCTCGACAGTCTCGGGACGGCCCTCTCCGGCGGCCAGCAGCAGCGGCTCACGATCGCCCGCGCGCTCTCGCACCGTCCCGAGATCCTCTGCCTCGACGAGTTCTCCATCGCGATCGACCCCGTGACGACGATGCGGATCGAGGACGTCCTCAAGGAGCTCCGGGAGGAGATCACGATCATCCTCGTGACGAACCTGACGCAGCAGGCACGCCGCCTCTCCGACCGGACGATGTTCCTCCTCGAGGGCGAGATCGTGGAGATGGACGCCTCGGACGTGATCTTCTCCGGCGACGCGAAGAGCGGGAAGACGCGCGACTACGTCAACGGGGTCTTCGGATGAGCGCCGAGCCGAACGCCGCCCCGAACGCCCCCCCGAACGCCCCCCCGAACGCCATCGAGACCCGGGGCCTCTCCCTCTGGTACGGAAGCTTTCAGGCGCTCTTCGACGTCTCCACCGACATCAAGAGCGGGATCATCACCTCCCTCATCGGCCCGAGCGGCTGCGGAAAGACGACGCTCCTTCGCTGCTTCAACCGCGTGAACGAGCGCTACGGGAACGTCCGCACCGCGGGAGAGATCCGGATCCTCGGCGAGAGCATCTACGATCCCGAAGTCTCCCTCATCGAGCTCCGGAAGGCCGTCGGGATGGTCTTCCAGCGCCCGAACCCGCTCCCCATCTCGGTCTACGAGAACGTCGTCTTCGGCCTCCGGGTCCACTCGCCCCGCACCGATCTGAAGCGCTCCGTCCTCGACGAGGCGGTCGAGAAGGCGCTCACGGAGGTCGGGCTCTGGAAGGACCTGAAGGACCGCCTCCACGCGAAGGCGACGGGCCTCCTCCTCGAGCAGCAGCAGAAGCTCTGCCTGGCCCGCCTCCTCCCGCTCAAGCCCGAGGTCATCCTGATGGACGAGCCCGCCTCCGCCCTCGACGTCGGCGGGACGCGCGCCATCGAGGAGCTGATGTTCGAGCTGGCGGGCCGCTACACGATCGTCATCGTGACGCACAACATGGCGCAGGCGCGGCGCGCGAGCGACGAATGCATCTTCATGCTCATGGGGAAGGTCGTCGAGCACGCGCGCACCGAGGACCTCTTCCTCAACCCGAGGGAGCCGAGGACCGCGGAGTACATCGAAGGGCGCTACGCGTAGCGGCGTCGCGCGGCGGCGACGCCCCCGCTCCTCCGTCCCGTTGCCTATACTCGAGGCATGGCCACGGGCGAAGCGATCGTCGACGCCCTCGTCCGCGCCGGGGCGGGCCGGCCCGAGATCCGTGCCCTCTGGCTCTTCGGCTCCCGGGCGGACGGAACGGCGCGGGCGGCTTCCGACGTGGACGTCGGCGTCCTCTGGGAACCGCGTCAGCCTCTCGAGGCGACCCTCCTCCTCGAGGAGGCGCTCTCCCGCGCGACGGGCCTGCCCGTCGACGTCGTCGACGCCGCGCGCGCCGGCGCCTTCCTCGCGCTCGAGATCATCCGTGGAGAGCGCGCCTTCTGTCGCGACGAGGTGGCCTCGGACCTCTTCGAGCTCTACGTGCTCCGACGCGCCGGCGACCTCTTGCCCTTCGAGCGCGACCGCCAGGCGATGCTCATCGGGAGCCCGGCGTGACACCCGGCCAGGTCCGCCGCGTCGTCGTCGCCGACAAGGTCGCCACGATCCGCAGGATGCTCGACGACATCGCGACCCTTCCTCTCGGCGACCTCGCGGCCTTCACGAAGGGCCCGCGGATGGTGGCTGCGGGCGATTCCTACCTCCGCCGCGCGCTCGAGGCGCTTCTCGATCTCGGCCGCCACCTTCTCGCGAAGGGCTTCGGCCGCGCGCCCGCCGAGTACGCCGAGGTCGCGCGTCAGCTCGAGGAGACCGGAGTCGTCGAGCCGGCGCGCGCGGCGAAGCTCGCTCTCATGGCCCGCCACCGGAACCGGATGGTTCACTTCTACGACGAGGTCGGCGACGAGGAGCTGTTCGGGGTCCTCACGACGGGACCGGCCGACGTCGAGGCGGTCCTCTCCGCCCTCCTCGCGTGGGTCGCCGCGAACCCGGAGCGGGTCGCCCCCTGACGGGCGGGCCTCCGGGCCCCGGCTCCCACGGGCGCGCACGCGAGGCGGCGCGATCGGGCGCCAGTAGACTGCCGGCGCCATGCACCGCACGGGCCGACTCCCCTCGCGCTTCCTCGCCGCTTCCGGCCTCCTCTCCCGCCTCCGGAAATACACCATTCGAGACCTGACCCCATTTCGCTCCGCTCCGTTGCTGATCCTCCTCGCGTTCGGGGCGCGGGGAGCGGAGCCGCCGGCGACGCGGAGCGTCGCGGTGAGGGCCGTGGACCGGATCGGACGGCCGGTGAAGGACCTCACGGCGTGCCTGCTGCCGGCGTGCGCGAAAGCGGCGCTGCGCGCGGAGGGCGTGGGGTTCGTCGCGGAGGTGCCGGCGGGAGGGGATGCAGTGAAGCTGCGCCTCGCCGCCCGCTCGTTCGAGGCGGCCGAGGTGACCATCCCTCCGGAGGCGGCCGCGGTCGAGGCGAAGCTGAGTGCGAAGGGTTCCGTGGGCGTGTCGTTTCTCGCCGTCGACGGGAAGCGAGCCGGGGCACTGACCGTCTCGCTGAAGGAGACGGTCGACCCAGAGGCCGGGACGAAGGGGAGACTCCTCGCCGAGCGGAGCGTCTCCCTCGAGCCGCGGCCCGCGGCGAACGCCGTCGTCCTCGACGACGTCCCGCCCGGCGACTGGGTCCTCTGGTGGGAAGGGCCTTCTCTCGCGGCCGGCACGAAGGTCGTCCGCGTCGGCGAGGCGCGGGTCGATGCCGGGACGATCCCGGTCGCCGCCGGGCGCTCCGTCGAGGGCGCGGTCCGCGACGACCTCGGAATGGTCGTCCCGGGGGCGCGTGTGCGGCTCCGCACGGGGGGCCCCCTCGCCGGGCGGCCCGTCGGCTCGGAACGGAGCGCGCGGACGGGAGGCGACGGGGGCTTCGCCGTCGCCGGCCTCCCGCTGGAGACGGTCCTCTCGTGGGACGTGACGTCGCCCGAGCACGAGGAGGCCCGCGGCACGCTCGGCGGCGAGACGCGCCTCGAGGTCGTCGTCCGGCGCGCGCAGCACGTCGTCGGGCGCCTCGTCGACGAGAGCGGGGCGCCCGTCGCCGGGGCGGGGATCGACGTCTCGTACGTGACGGAGACGCGCACGAAGGACAAGGAGGGGAACGAACGCCGTTTCACGATGGTCGAAGGGCACCCGGGCCAGGTCGTCACGGGCGAGGACGGCACTTTCGCGTTCTTCCGGCACCTCCCGGCCTCCGTCCAGGTCGAGCCGGAAGGGAGCGGTCACCTGCCCGAGACGCGCACCCTCGAGCCCCTCGCGGAGGGCGAGGCGCGGGACGAGAAGGACCTCGGCGACCTCGTCCTCCGGAAGGGGAGGACGCTGAGGGGTCACGTCGCACGGGCCGACGACGGCGTCCCCGTCGCGGGGGTGAGCCTCGTGGCTTCGTGGAGGGCCGGGCCGGGCGGCTCGGTCGGGACGGCGCGGGACGTCTCGCTGGACGACGGCACGTTCCGCATCGACGCGATCCTCCCGGACCGCGAGGTGACGCTCGTCGCGCGGAAGGAGGGCTTCTCGCCGCGAACGGTGAAGGTCGCCCCGGACGCCGACTCGGTCGACGTCCTGCTCGGCCGCGGCGGGCGCGTGCGGGGGCGCGCCTGCGGAACGGCCTGGGAGATGGCCTCGACGGCGATCTGGTACGGGCCGGAGGGAGCGATCTCGAACCGGAACCAGGCGACGGTCGACTCCCAGGGGCGCTTCGTCGTCGAGAACGCCGAGACGGGCCTCCTGACCCTCGCCCGGAGCTGGCGCTTCAGCAATCCGGCGCAGCCCGGGGCCACGTTCGAGTGGAGCGGCCAGGTCCGCGCCACCGTCGAGGTGAAGGAAGGCGAGGCGACGCAGGTCTCGCTCGGGTGCGAGGGCATCCCTCTCGCGGGCGTCCTCACCCGCGGCGGAGAGCCGGCCGCCTCGGAGATCGTCACGCTCTCCCTCGGAGGCGTCGTGACGGATGCGCTGACCAGCGTCGCGGGGGTCTTCTCGACGAGGGTCCCGTCCCCCGGCCGCTGGCTCTTCTCCGCGGGCGGCTCGCCGATGACCGCGGCGGCCTCCTGCGAGGTCCCCCCCGGCGGCCTCGAGGGGTGCCGCGTCGAGGTCGCGCCGGCCGGACCGTAGCCGCCTGTCCCGGCCCCCCCCTCGGCTACACTCCGCCCCAGTCATGACCACTCCGCTGCGTTTCACGCCGGCGCCCGAGTCGGGGGCCGCTCTCTCCACACTCGCCCGGGGCGTCCACGGCTCGATCATCCTGAAGATCGCGGCCGAGATCCGCGAGCTGAAGGCCCGTGGCGAGGCCGTCTGCAACCTGACGGTCGGCGACTTCGACCCGGACTTCTTCCCGATCCCGGCGGCGCTCGACGCGGAGCTGAGGAAGGCCCTCTCCGCCGGCCAGACGAACTACCCCGCCTCCGACGGCATCCTCCCTCTCCGAGAGGCGATCGCGGAGTACTACCGCCGCGAGCAGGGCCTCGAGTACCCCGTGGACGGCATCCTCGTCGCCGCCGGGGCGCGGCCGCTCCTCTACGGCATCTACCGGACGCTCCTCGACCCGGGCGACGTCGTCCTCTACCCGGTCCCGTCGTGGAACAACGACCACTACGTCCACCTCGCGGGCGCCCGGGCCGTCGAGATCCCGGTCCACGCCTCGTCGAACTTCTTCCCGACGGCCGAGCAGCTCGCCCCGCACATCGGGAACGCGCGGCTCCTCGTCGTCAACTCGCCGGCGAACCCCACCGGCACCGTCATCGACCCGGAGGAGCTGCGCAGGCTCGGCGAGCTCGTCCTCGCCGAGAACCGCCACCGCGCCTGGCGCGGGAGGCGCCCGCTCTATCTCGCGTTCGACCAGGTCTACTGGACGCTCACGTTCGGGTACGCCCGGCACGCGACGCCCGTCGGCCTCCTCCCCGAGCTCGCCCCCTACACGATCCTCCTCGACGCGATCTCGAAGTCGTTCTGCGCCACCGGGCT
>CAZNSS010000102.1:0-9905 GCA_964575465.1 uncultured Holophagales bacterium
AGCGACGAACTGGCCTACCTCGTCGACGACGAACATCAGCGCGCGGCCCGGCTTGCGTCGCTTCACCAGCTCTCCGGCGCGGTCGGCGAGCTTCCCGGGAGAGATGTCGGCCTTGTTTTTCACCGCCTTGACCCAGGAGTCGGCAAGGGGATAGGTCGCCGGGTCGAGGCTGTGCAGGACCCGGCTGGCCTCGCTCAGCGCGAAGGCCACCTTGCCCTTCTCGACGCTCCACTCCTTACCGAAGAGCCGCTTGTACTCCTCCTCGAAGCGCTGGAGCTGCCCCTTCTCCTCGAGCCCGATCTCCAGCTCCGAGAGGTCGAGGTCCTTGGCGTAACCGAGGCTCTGGAGGAAGAGCCCGTACATGATCTCGGTGAGGGTCTGGTTGCCGCTCCGGATGCCGCGGTCGGTGGAGACGTCGAAGATGACGGCATGGGTGGGGACCTTCTCGGCGATCGTGGCGAGGAGGACCTTCAGCTTGGTGTCGCCGGTGCGTTCTCCGAACTCCCTGCCGGCATGCCCTCCCGCGATGGGCCGGTTGGAGAGGGCGAGGCCGAGGATCTTTGCGAAGCTCGACTTGCCGGACCCGAAGAAGCCGGAGACCCAGACGGCGATTCCGTCGTGAGGCTTGCCCGGGGTCTCGGCGTACCGATCGAGAACCTCGGTGTAGTGCCTCCGGATGGCGTCCGTGACGACGTACTCGTCTATCTCGTCCCGGAGGATCGTCTCGTCGGTCTGGTCGACCTTGATGACCTCTTCGATCTGGCGACGGATGTTGCTCGCAAACAGGGAGTCGATGGTGGGGCTCTTCATCTCGTGGGCCTCTTCAGAGGATCTTCGGGCGGTAGTTGTGCTCGGCGTCCAGGACGCCCATGAAGCGAAGGCCGGCAGCGCCATCGAGCGTCCCCGGGTAGAAGAGGATCGCCGGGACTTGGACGCGGCCCTTCAGCTGCTCGAGGAGCGAGAACGTGCGGTATACGGGAAAGAGGGCGCCCGTGCGGAGGAGGAAGACGACGTCACGGAGCGGGTCGGGCTCGGCCGGCATCCGCGCGGCGACGAGGTCGACGAGCGGGGCGTACGAGGAGAGGACCACGTGGATCGTGTCGACGAGCGTTGCGGGCCCCTGCTCGCGCTCGGCGCGGACCCAGTCTTCGAGTGGGTTCTGCGAGCGAAGGGCCTCGTCGAGGCACTCGGCCAGGGAGATCCGCGAGACGCGCTTCCCCTTCTGGGCGAGACGAGTCCCCAGGAGGCTCACCAGCCGGCGCATCTCGAGCTCCTCTTCCGGGTCGTACCGGAAGATGGCGTACGGCATGTCGTGGTAGGCGCTGAGGCGGGTCCGCGGGTCCGGGAGCTCCAGGATCGGCTCGAGGACGGTCTTGATGCGCTGTTCGAGGTCGCTCATGCGGCCATCCTCCCGGCGTAGTCGAGGGCGTTCTCGCAGGGAAGCGTGAGGTGGGAGAGGCTCCCGGCGACGTCGTAGTGCAGCTTCTGGAACTGGTGCAGCCGGAGGAGCTCCCGCTCCACATCGGCGGGCTCCATGAGGAACATCTTCCACTCGGGCGACTCAATGAGGCGGCGGGGGTTCGGTTCGGCGTCGCGGAACGCGTGAAGGAGGTAGAGGAAGCTCCGCTCCGGAAGGTGGTACGAGGCGAATTCCCGGACGGCCGTGCCCTTCAGGAGGCCGAAGTCGGCGGCCATGCGGAGGAGGCCAACGGCGACCCGCTCCAGAGTGGCCTCTCCCCAGGCATGCTCCGTGACGCCTCCCCGTGTGCCGACCTCCCGGAGGAAGTCGTGGAGCTCCTCGGGACGGAGCCGATGGGCGCCCGCGGCCCAGGACGGGTAGAGCCAGCCGACTAGGAAGTCCCGGAAGAGGAACTCGTCGCGGGTCAGGTGCCAGAGGAGGGCCGGCTTCCACTCGTCGAGGCCCCAGCCCGCCTTCGCGAGGAGGGCGAGAGGCCGGTCACGGCCAGCAGGGTCGAAGCGGCGGTTGAGGACCTTCCCGACGTCCCGGAGCCAGGTCTGGCTCTTCGCCCCGACGAGGTTGACCTCCCGGACGTGGTCGAGGTTCTGGCGCTTGGTCCGGTCGAAGTCCCAGGCGGCGAGGGCCGCGTAGCTCTCCTCGATCATCGTCCCCTTCACGATCGTGAAGGAGGAGACGACGTTGGCGCGGGACGCCTCTTGGCCCCGCTTCGTCAAGCGTCCGCCTTTCTCATGTAGGGGACGGCGAGGGCGCCCGGCTCCCCTCGGGCGAAGCCGAGGGCGAGGAGGGTGAAGTCCGAATCCGTACCCGTGAAGACGCCGGGGAGCTGGACGGCTCGGCCGTCGGCGCCTCGGCGGAGGCGCCCGAGCGCCTCGAGGTCCGCGTCGGTCACGAGGCCGAGGCCCCGAAGGACGGCTCCGAGGTCAGCGCCCGCCGGCTTCTCGAGGGCCTCGAAGGTCGGCTTCCACTCCTCCCCCTGCTCCAACCAGCGCTCCCACATCCCCTCGAACTCCTCCTCGATGGAGGCCGGGAGGTCCCAGAGGGTGACGCACTGGGGCGGTTCGAACACTTCCCGGCAGCGGTGCCCGGCGACGGCGAAGACCGCCCTGGCCTGCGCGAAGCGATGCGTCCGCGGAAAGCCGCGCCGGAGCGCCATCGCCCCGAGCTTTCCGAGCTGCCCGTTCGTGTTCCACCAGCGGGCTCCGTCCATCTCGCCGAAGCGGGCGACGGCGAGTCGGAGCTTCAGAAGTCGTTCCATCCCATCGTGCATTCAGGGACTCCAGTTCAAGGGCTCGCGAACCGTTTGGAGGGCCTCTCCCGTGGAGCTACCGAGCGGGAACGGGAGACCGCCCGGGGCATGTTGCCACCGAACCGAGAAGTCACGCCAACTCCTGACCTTTCGGGCTCCACGCTGAGCCGGAATCGCCGAATTGACCTTCCCCTAGCTGTTGGCTGCCGAGGCCGCCACGACGAAAGTCGGCGTCTCGAGCTCAGCCGCCTCGTCCACGACGGTTTCGTAGTCGAATCCGTAGACGTCGCTGTACCAGACTGGACCGCACGCCCCGCCTCCGTAGGTGATCTCGAGGGCGAGGAGCTTGTTCCCGTAGCCGATTCGCTCGAGGACCCCTCGCAGCCTCGAAAGGTCGAGCTGCGAGGTCCGCCTTCTAGCCTCCCGCTTCTGGAAGTCCGCGGAGCGGTATCCGAACTCTGCGGTCTCACCGATGAAGACGAATGCCAGGTGCCGGCAGGCGTCGACGTTCGCGATCGAGGCCTCCCCGACGATCCGGAGTGCGTGACCGCAGATCGGGCAGTGCGGCCGAGGCGTGGCGCAGCCAACTGGCAGCTCGACAGAGGCGTACTGAGGCTTCGCGGCGGGCTTCATGGTCGCCTTCTCCTCCTACGGAATGATTCATCCTTCGCGAGCCGCTCGGGCATGAAGCAGCTGCCAGCCAGCAAGGATCAGCCCCTGCAGGGACAGTTGATGTCCCCGCCCCCCGGATTTACGGGAGATTCTCCTGGCCCAGACCTCCGGCGGCTATTGCCGGCCCTCGGGACTCGTGGCGCCATGATGGCCGAAGCCACGCTCGCGGAGGCTCCATGTGCCGACCACGGCTCGTCAGAGACCGGTGACCGGAGGCCGCCACTCGCCTGGGACCCGTCCTTTTCGCCACAGCGCCCCGAACTCGATTGCCCCCCGAGGGCCTATCCGAGAGCACGCGCTGCTCGGCGCCGGTAGCGATGAACGAAATGGATAGCGCCTGCCTGAACGGGTTAGTGCGCGTCACCAACCCTCTCAAGCATTCCTAGGCACGAAATCCAGCGCGTAGACTGACTCTATGCAGAACCCCTCCAGGCTCAAAGACCTCCTCGAGCGCCTGAAGCTGCCCATCGAGCTCCTCGCATTGCTGGTAGGCGTCCTACTCGGCGCCACGTCTCTATGGCAGCAGCTTCGCCCGACACCGACGCTCGTGGCCGATATCCTGGAAACGCCCGCGCTCTTGCCCGCCGAACTCCTTGAGGACGCACGGGCCTTGCCGACCAAGGCCACCGAGACTCTCCTGAAGGACGAGGCCCTCCAGAAGCTCATTCCCTCGGCCCCGCTTCGAGAGGACCTTCGGCCGGTCATCACCACGGTACTCGGGCGCTATGCAGAGGGCATTCACTCTCCATGGCGCTTACTGGAGAAGCTCATCGTCTGCACAGTCCGGAATACAGGTTCGACCACCCTGTCCGCGGTGCAGCTTTCGTTCCCCAACTGGGTAAACGGTCACGTTACCTTGCGGGGCGCAGATGGAACGACGACGGTTCAGACTACGAAGGGCCTCATCGATGTCGGCGAGCTGCGGCCCGGAGCTTCAATGGAGGTCTTTGCCTGGGGCATGGGCCTTCTCTCCTTGGATTCTGCTCGGCTTACTCACAAGGATGGGCTCGGTGCCATTCAAGTAGCCCGGCCTGTTCCTCGATTGGTATCCGAGAATGGCGGCGTCTTCATTTCGTACCGCCACGCCACGCTGTTCCTGCTCGCAGTAATCATCGCCGGCGCCGCTCTTCTTGCGCTCTCAAAGCGCCCTGTTCGTTCATCGGCCGCGTCGCCAACTGGGAAGGATGCCGGCTAACCCGACACGCAGCGGACTACGCTGCGCTCGCCGCTGATGCTGCGGTTAGACCCCGGAGGGCACATCCACGATGAGTAACAACATCAACCCGAACGCTGTCGCCAACGCCAGCGGTTACCCGCTCGAGGCCGCTCTCGCCGCGATCGCCAAGAAGTGGGAAGGAGTAACCCTTTGGCCTCTCTTGGCGCGCGAGCATCCGTGGGACCATCCGGTGAGGGGCGACAAGCGCTTCATCGATATCGTTCTCGGCGGTCAAAAGAACGACGAGATAACTCGCGCACTCTATCGTTCGCGTCTGGTAATCGAATGCAAGCGCGTCGAGGGGCACTGGGTATTTCCCGTCCGCCAGAACGACGCTGCCAAGAGCAATCAGGTTCGGGTCCTCTGCGCACAACCGGGTACAGCCGCGGGCACTTCCTGGCGGAAGGTCTCATGCGGCCCACCCTCGTATCACTCCGAGTTCTGCGCGATGAGCGTAAAGAAGGGCTCTGCGTTCGATAGCCTCGATCGAAGAACAATCGAGGGATGGGGTTCAGAGCTGATACAGTCAGGCCTCGCCTTGGCTGCTCAGGAGTCCGAGTCGCTGGGTGCCAACGCATCAGGCATCGAACTCATTTCCTACATCCCGATGATTGTCACAACGGCGCCCTTGACCGTCCTCTTCTTCGACCCCGAAAGCGTTGACCTGTCGTCGGGGCACGTCGCTTCTCCCCAGACAGCCGAACCCGAATCCGTAGGTTGGGTGCGCTTCACGAAGAACCTCGGCTTCGAACCGCTCGGCACCGAGCCGCTCTCGCCACGGCCCGATCACCTTCTCGCGCGTCAGGGGGTCTGGGTCGTCCACGCCAGTGCATTTCTCGCGTTCTTGAAGGCCGCCCTATCTTTCCGCGTTTCCGACGGTGCCTAACCGCCGGCATGCAGCGGTCTCGCTGCGCTCGCCGCTGATGTGATGCCGGACGTTAGGCACCGTCTGCCCAGGCTCGCCCGAAACCCGCTACGGAAACTACGTGTTTAGACCGAAGCCAGGAGATCCCCCTCCCGATTACATCGCGGCCCTCCGCGAGAGCATCGCTCGTGATCCTGATGGCCTAGAAGCCAAGGACTTTCGCTGGAACCTCCGCGATGGGTTCTCCGAGGACGACGCGCTACTTACTGTGGCGCGGTCGCGCCTCGGTCTCTGCGAGCCCGGTACCCTTGTCGTCCTCAGGCAGAATCCTTCGCTCTATCTCCTTGCAGACGCTCGAACCCTGGCGGCTCTCGCCAAGCTCGCAGCACGCGAAGGCGACTCGTGGCTGGAAGCCTCGCACACCCGGGCATCGATCCTATTAACCGTTGCGGCCCTCGAGGGCTTCATCAACGCCGTTTACGAGAATTCCGACACTCCTCACCTCGACACCAAGCTCCGAATGCACCCGCGGGAGAAATGGCTGCGAGCTCCCCATGCGGTGCTGCCCTACGGAGGTCGCCTCTGGGACGGCGAACGGTTGCTGTATAGCCCAGGCGACCCGATCGAGTCCTTCGTCGAAAGCGAGGAACCGTTCAAGTCCTTTAGCGAGCTCTGGACGCTCCGGAACGATATGGTTCACCCGAGGAGCATTGAAAGGGCCCACGCCTGCGACAACATCCCTCCCCTAGACGAGATCGGTGAACGCTATGCACACACCGACATTCCAAAGGAGTTTCGCTTCTGGCGTCATCAGGATGCTCGCCGAGTTCACCGAATCGCATGGGCGATGATCCGGAGCTTGAACACCTTCCTGAAGAACCAGCTCTCCACTGGACTAGGGGGTGCCCATTCGATCGAGTACAGCATTGGCCACGGAACGAATCGAACAGGAGCGGCGGACTCGATCGAGTCTTGACCTGGAACGACACTTGAAGGTGCAGACACCGCGTCCAGTCCTTCGGGATGACGAGAAAGCACCCCATCGGATCAGATGGGGTGCGGGCGTTGCATGCCTCTTCTCAGAAGAGGTGGATGAGGAGCGGGATAACGGTATCCGAGTCGAGAGGCTGAGCGTCCTCTTCTCCCGGTGGGAGAGGAATGCCTACCTCGAAGAAGTCGTCGAGGATCCGGTTCACGAGCACGGTCATCGGGAGCTTCCTTCCGGTTCGCGCGTGGTGCGTGACCTTGAGCTGGTAGAGGCGGCGGACGTTCCGATCCTCGATGAACGGCTGGTAGAGACCGAGGCGTGCCACGGGCGCCTTCAGAACGTCTCGTCGATACCGTGGTCCTCGTCGCTCTCGCCGTAGAGCGACGGGACCGACGCGTGGCAGTGCTCGCACTCGCTCGGCGGCCCCTCGTAGAGGAGGTCGTAGTCAACGACGCACCACGCCCGCTCGTCGGTAGAGAACGGGTCGAGGAAGGCCGAGACGGCATTCATGCACGAGGCGCAGCGCATCTCTCCGTCGACGGTGATGTAGAGGACCGGGACCATGTCGGCGGGAATGACGGAGCGGAATCGGCCGTCTGGCTCAAGGAAGGACTCCGGAAAGTCGAGCATCAGTTCACCTCCCTCCAGTGGACGCGGGCGTCGAGGAGCGGGGACCAGTCGCCGTGGCGCATCGTCGCGAAGTCGATGACCGAGGCGATCGTGAGGACGCCGCTCGAGGTGACGACGAACTCGATCGAGATGTCCCGTCCACAGTTGAGGCATGGCGTGAGCAGGCTCCCGTCTGGCGGGAACCGCCCCTGCTCTCCCCAGTACCTCCCGCAGGCGGGGCAGCGGATGAAGAACCACGGGGTCGCCATCAGTAACCCTCGTCGGCGCGCGTGTAGTCGGCAGCGGTGATGCAGGCGTCGGCGAACTCGCTATCGGGATCGTCGTCCGCGGAGACGAGGCCTTCGGTGACGTCCTCGACTCCGGAGTAGAGGTCGCGGGCACATGCCGCGCAGAGAAGCACCTCCTGCTCGGTCTCGGGGTCGTCGTAGGTTCGGATGCCGCCCGTGGCGCCGCAGTCCTCGCAGTGGGTTGAGGTCGCTTCAGTCATAGCGCTCTCCCCTACTGGCACGAGGGGGTGACGAACAGGAGGAAGGGGCGTTCGGCGTACGTGACCGTGGCGAACGGGCCATAGGCCCCGCAGGCGAGGTGGTGAAGCCGGACCATGGCGTCGAGGTCCTTAGAGACGGCGTGCTGGACACCGTGGCGGCCGACTCGGACCGAGACGAGGTCAAGGAAGTGCTGGACGCCGTCGATGTCGATCGGCGCACGGAACCAGGCGTCGGGTCTGACTCCCAGGTGGGCGCCGGCCGGCGAGAGCGGGACGGACGAGAGGTCGAGCCTCACGCGGCACCTCGTTCCGCGGCGACGGGTGCGGGTTCGCTGCGACCGGCACGGAGGATCGTGTCGGCGGCCTTGAAGATCCGCTGGGCGGAGTGCTCCGGGAGGGGGTTGCCCGCGCCGTACCACGACTGGATGTAGCCGCGGGCGTACTCGGCGCCCGGGAGGTGGAGCGCCTCGAGACAGAGGAGGGCGACCGCCTCGGCCTCCGCTTCCGTGAGCGTCTTCGGGAGGTCCGGCCGGTCGTCGCCGCGCTCGGCGGTGTGGTTGAGGAGGACGTGGCCGAGCTCGTGGAAGAGGGTCTTGGCCGGGAGCGCAGCGATGGGGCTCACCGCGACGGAGCGCCCGTGGGCGAAGCCCTGGACGTTGCCGTCGGGCAGGTCGAAAGGGATGCGCTGGACCGCGAGGGCCTCGAGGGCGCGCGCCTCGTCCCACGACGGGATCTCGACGGCGTTCGTGAGGGGCTCTCCGTCGGTCTGGGCCAGGACGAACCACCTCGGTTTCCAGACGAAGATCGTCTTCAACCGCGGGGCGTCGCCCTCGGGCACGGGACGGCCGCTCCGCTCGTCGTCCTTCACCCGGACGCTCACCGGCATGCACAGGACGATGGCCTTCTCGCCGGCCCGAACGCGCCGCTTGAGCTCGTTCCACCGCTGGAGGGTGGCGATCGGCCCGGGGGCGAGGCGTCGTTCGCGGCACTGGAACATCGCCGCGAGCTGGTTTCCGAGGCTGTAGCCGTGGAAGAGGCTGTACGCCTCGAGGATCTGGCCGGGGCGGGAGACCGCGTCGGCGAGGAGCTCCGCCCAGCGAATCGAGACGGGTGGAGACATCAGGGACCTCCTTGCGTGTCAGGTCCCGGACGCCCTCGCGCACGGGACGGTGTTTCGTCCGGGGCACGTCGTCGAGGAGGCGGGCCAGTTCAGTGCTTGAGGTAGACCACCGGTTTCAAAGGTTCGGCCCAGCAGCGGCGACAGTCGCCACACGCCGGCGGGCTCCTGAGGTATTTCGGGCAGGTGGCTCGCGCGGGGTCGGTCGTGACGGAGCTCCCCGCGTGCAAACCGGGGATGACGGGCGGGTCGCCGTCGATGAAGAGCGCGCTCGGGCGGACGGTGACGTTCGGCAGGAAGGCGAGACGGCGGAGGGAGGCGAGGAGCGGATCGTCGTTGGGACGGAGCTGGCCGTGGAGGGCCCAGCTCCTCGTCGGCGCCCAGAACGAGACCTCGGGAAGCGCGAGGGCGATCTCATTCCAGGCGTCGACGTACGGTGAGCTGAAGAAGTCGCCGGAATCGTGGAGGCGGAAGTGACGTTCGTCTCGACGAGAGATGAGCTCCGTGACGACCGGGGTGAAGCGTCCGGAGGTGAGGGCCTGAACAGTCCAGGCGAGCCGCCTGTCCTGGGCGAGCTTCACGGTTCGCCACCGGTAACGTTTCCGTTCATCGGCGTAGCAAGCGCTACAAACCGACGTCGGCGTGAGAACGACCCCGGGGCAGGTGCGCTTGGCCGGGAGGCTGAAGGAGCTCCCCGGCATCGCGTCGGTGCGCGTGAGCAGGCACATTAGGACCTCCTCGATGAATTCCCAGGCGCCTCGGCGCCCTCGGGCGGCCGACGTCTCGACCGAAGGTCCCAAGCAAAGGAGCGGACCTATTCGGGTGCAGAGACGCCAGCCGCCAGAGAGCTCAGAGGGCCGGGGAGCACCCGCCGGCCGAGGAGGTCCCGGAAACCGGGAGACCGGCGGGTGCCGAAGCGAGTTGGGAAGGAGCTGCGGCCGTGCCGACGCCAGAAAGAGACCACACCGGGAGCGAAAACGTGAGAGCCGATCCCGGGGACGTGCGTCAGCCGCACGGCCGGCGGCCGTCGACCTCGAGGACGCGTGACGGGTCGCGCTGTGCGGAACACGCACAGGGCTCCCCTCGCCCGGCCGGTGGACACGGCAGGGTGTGGCACAGAGTCGGCTCCTGGAGCTCGACTGCGGGCCGGGCTCCCGCCAGGAAGGGGTCTTCCGCTCGGCACCAGACTGCGCCTCCTGGCCAT
>CAZNSS010000103.1:0-9826 GCA_964575465.1 uncultured Holophagales bacterium
GAAAGCGACGCACGAGGCGTGCCGCTCGAGGTCCCTTTTGCCACGGGCTGTTAGGGGCGTAGCCCGGAGCTCTGCTCTCGAGGCGCTCAGCTCATCGAGTAGAAAGCCCGGAGTCGAGCTCCGGCTGGTGCATATCCCTGCTGGAGGGCTCGCTGGTACCAGGCGAAGGCCTTCTTGTCGTCCTTCGGGACGATCCCGCCATTCCTGCAGAACTCGCCCATGACGAACTGGGCCTCGGGAATCCCCGCAGTGGCGGCCTTCTCGTAGTAAACACAGGCGCGTGCCGGATCGCGGCTGACACCCTTCCCGACCATCAGCATATCCGCGTAGTTCCGCTGTGCCTTTGCCAACCCTTGGTCCGCTGCTCGCTGGTACCAGGTGGCTGCCTGTTCGAGACGACCGAGCCCCGTCTCACAAAACTCTCCCATGATGAACTGCGCTTGGGCATCGCCTGCCGCAGCGAGTGGGCCGAGGATGTCGTAGCCGTCGTGCGCGTGCTTCTCGTCGCACAGCAGCCTTACTGCAGCTGCGATGATCTCCGGTCGGCTCTGGATCTCATCGAGTTCAAGGAGATCCTCCAGCTTCACTGGGGCGTCGCCTCGAAGCAGATCCTGGAACGTCTTCTTTCCAGGGTGGAGAAACCTGTCGAGAATCGACATGAGTTCTTTGCTCCGCTTTGGTATCCGAGGACCACTCTCGCTTCTTCAATCCTTGCATCGCAAAGCGGCCTTCTTTCTGGCTTCGCAGGCCGCGAGGAACGCCATCCCCCTCCCTTTTGCTCCGAGTGACCCATGGGGTGTGCAGTCCGCACCCGGCTATGAATGTCGACCCGGAACACGCGCCGAACGTGTCCGCGGTTCCTGACCCCGTGGACTCCATCTGTCCGTCGTCCGGGCCGATGTTGCGCGGCGGGGGATTGCCATGAGGAAGAGCGACGCCCGGAGACCACGGTGGGGAGCGGCGATGACCGGTCGGACTCCAGTGAAGGTTCCCTTCCGGGAGGAGGTTTCATGCTGAACTGGGCGAAGAGCGATGACCTGGACGAGGCGCGCGGCCTGAAGGCGCTCGGGAAGAGCGTGCTCGCCGCGCTCGTGGAGGCGATCGAGGCCGCGGACTTCGCGGCGCCGCCCGACTCCGCGGAGGCGACCTATCGAGGGCGTCCGCTCGCCTGGCGGCTCGCCGCGGAGGTCGCACCTCCGTGCCCGGAGTGCAGCTGCGACCGGCTCGCGTACGAGCCTGATGGCGAGGGGCTACGCCTCGACTTCTGCCCGGCGTGCTGGTCGCTGCGCGGGGCCGACGGCAGGCGGTCGGTGTCGTTCGACGTGACGATGGGGCTCGCGAAGAATATGCGGGACCTCCCGCCGGGGATGACGGCGAAGCTGAAGCTGGCGGGCCAGGAGATCGGGCCCCTCACCCCGCCGCCTCCCGCCTCGGACGCGGAGCGGAAGGCGGCGCTGGAGGCCTTCGCGGTGTCGGCGGTGCGCGGGCTGGAGATCGGCCGCCAGGTCTGGATGGGGCGGATGACGTTCGAGGGGACGGAGGGCGTGCGGCAGGACTACGCCCAGGCGCGGCTGTGGTTCGAGAGGGCGGCCACGTGGGGGAGCGGCGAGGCGCTCACGACGCTCGGCGTGATGGCCCTTCACGGGCTCGGCGAGCCGGCCGACGCGGCGAGGGCCCTGGCGCTCTGCTGGAAAGGCGCGGAGCGGGGATTCCCGGGAGCGCAGACGGGGATGGGGCACCTCTGCTGGGAAGGGACGGGCGTCTCGCAGGACCGGGAGGTGGCCGCCGCGTGGTGGGGACGGGCCGCGCGCAAGGGAGACCGGGAGGCCCGGCGCCTGCTGGTGCAGGCGTCGGGGCTGGGGCTGGAAGGGGCACGGGCTCTCGTCGCGGAGCTCGGCCTCGAGGCCGCGGAGCCGCAGGGCTGAAGGGCGGCACACGGTTTGGATTCAAGGCCGCACCGAAGGTCTCCCCTGCGAGACAGGTTGCATCGAGATTAGGGAAGAGGCGTTACCTCGCCAGGATCGTCCTCGGGTCCGCCGTCGCCGCGTCGATGACGGAGGCGTAGGCCGCGACCTGGGCGCCCGGGGTGGAGCTCGAGACGAGGACGCTGCCGCCGACGAGGTTCGTGACGCCGAGGTTGTTCGCGAGGTTCAGCTGGACGAAGCCGAGGGGGCCGACGGTGGTGGTGTAGCTCGTGGCCGTGGTGCCGTCGGGGAGGAGGACCTGGAGGGTGACGACGGCCTCGGTCTCCTTCATGTTCGCGAGGACGACGTTCGTCCGGAAGCGGTCGTCCTGGCGGACGCCGGCGAGGGACCGCGGGGTCGCGCCGACGGCCTCGGAGGCGCCGAGGGCGGGAACGCTCTGGCCGTAGCTGCCTCCGGTGGGCGAGGCGGTCCAGGTCTGGCCCTGCGCGACGAGCGTCGCGCTGCTCGAGCGGATGAGGATGGGCCCCCAGTCCGTCTCGCGGCCGAAGGCGGTGGCGAGGACGTCGGGCCAGGTGAGGGTGACGCGCGCCGGGATGGTGTACGTCCGCTCGGGGCCGCCCGCGCCCTTCCCGTCGTGACCGAGCAGCTTGAGCGCGAGGGTGGCCGGCTGCGAGCCAGCGTTCATCACGGTGAGGTCGGTCGTCCAGAAGGCGTTCACGCCGGCGACGCGGGCGGAGGAGGGGAGGATCCAGGTGCCGGCGTACGTGGAGGGGACGGCCGAGACGGTGAGGCTCGCGGTGGCCGTGCCGCCGGGGCCGGTGACGGTGAGCGTGTAGGGCGAGCCGACGACGGGCGTGACGGTGACGCTGCCGGTGGTCGGGACGCTGCCGACCCCCTGGTTTATGGAGGCGGAGGTGCCGCCCGTGCTCGACCAGGAGAGGATCGTCTGCTGGCCGCTGGAGACGGCGGGCGGGTTCGCGCTGAAGAAGGCGATGGATGGCGCGGCGACGGCGGTGACGCCGACGCCCCTCGTCTTTGACGTGGAGCCGCTCGCGTTCGTGGCCGTCAGGGTGACGTTGAAGACGCCCGCGCTGGAGAAGGCGTGCGTGGGGTTCCGGGCCGTGGAGGTCTGCCCGTCGCCGAAGTTCCAGAACCAGGAGGTGGGGCTTCCGGAGGAGAGGTCGTAGAAGGTGACGGTCGCGCCGACCTTCGGCGAATCGGGGGAGAAGCTGAAATCGGCGACAGGGGCCGGGGCGGCGCCGGTGAAGGTGGTGCGCGTTGGGAAGGTGTAGAAGCAGGTGTAGTACCAGGTCGTCCCGTCGCTCCCGAGCTGCAGGAGCGCGGCGGTGATCCAGTAGGTGCCGGCGGGCGGCGGCGTGACGGCGAGGGAGCCGGTGTCGACGTTGGAGTACTGGTAGCCGCCCGAGAGGGGCGAGTAGGTCTTCTCGATGAGGGTGTAGTTGGAGATCGTGGGGCCGAAGCGCGGGACGTCGGCCGTGGCCCAGAGCTTCAGCTTCAGCTGCCGCGAGGCGGAGTAGCCGGAGTTCACGATGCGCCGCACCTGGAGCGAGGCACGCGCCCCGCCGTCGGTGACGTAGTAGGCCGCTGGCGTCTCGAAGTAGAGGCTGCCGTCGTAGTACGGGCCGCCGAAGTCGACCTGGTCCGCCAGGGTGTAGAGCTGCTGGAGGGTGCGGTTCGCTCCCGTTCCCTCGTAGAGCGCGGCCGTCGCCCAGTAGACGTCGGGAAGGGGCGGCGTCATCGGGACGGCGCCGGTGTCGGCGCAGCGGGTGGTCATCGCGGGGACCGTCCCCATGTAGACGGTGGCGATCGTCGCGTGCGCGAGGTTGCCGCCGATGGTCGGGATCTGCTTCGAGACCCAGACCTCGACGTTGACGTCGTAGGCGTGCGTCGACCGGAGGTTCTGGACGCAGAGGTTCGTCGCCGACATCGTCGAGAGGTCGAGCTTCCAGGTGATGTTCGGGAAGCTCGCGAACATCAGGTCGCCCGCGAGGGCGGCCTGGGCGGGCGGCGTGACCGTGAGGCGGAATTCGGCGGGCCGGGCGACAGGGGCCTCGGGCGGGGCGGCAAGGGACACTGCGAGGGCGGCCGCGAGGAACTTCATCTCTCCTCCTTCGCGCGCCGTTCGCCCGGGCCGGGGCGCCGCGCGCACACGGCTGCCAATGTCGGGTCAGGACCCGGTCAACTGGTGTCCGAGGAGCTCCGGCAACCTTTGGCGAACGGCCGCGTAGAAACCGGGGCATCCTCGCCCGGACGTCTGACTCAGGAGGGGGCCTTCGTGACCGACATTCGTCAATTCGGTGAGCAGGTCGAGGGATACCCGGTTCCCGTCCTCAACGAGCGCGAGATCCGCGCGGCGGCGGGAATCCTCTTTCTCGCCACCTTCCTCTCGCTCCTGTTCATCCTCTTCCGCGGGAACTTCATCCCCATCAAGTTCGTCATCCCGTTCTTCCTCGCGGACTTCCTGGTGCGCGTGGGCCTCAGCCCCCGCTTCTCGCCCACCCTGATCCTCGGGCGCCTGATCGTCGGGAACCAGACCCCGGAATACGTGGCCGCGGAACCCAAGCGCCTCGCGTGGATCATCGGGGTCGCGCTGTCGGCCACGATGTTCGTCCTGATGGTGCTGATGAACACCTATGGCCCCATCAGCGGGATCATCTGTCTCGTCTGCCTGGTCTTTCTCTTCTTCGAGGCCGCTTTCGGGATCTGCCTTGGCTGCAAGTTCTATCGGCTGGTGTACCGCAAGCCTCCGGAGCTGTGCCCCGGCGAGGTGTGCGAGGTGAAGGCGCGGAAGCCGATCCAGAAGACCTCGCTCGCCCAGGTTCTCGTCCTCCTCGCCTCGATCGCGCTGATGGTGGCGGCGACCGTCACCCTGACGGAGACCCTCTCCGTGAAGCCCCAGCCCCTGTTCGCGGGGCAAGCGACGCCCTGACGCGGCTTGCTTCTCGCCCGGGGTGCTAGCCTCCCGCCCCGTGCCGGATCCCCAGGCCTCCCCCGACACCGCGACCGCCGACTCCCGCGAGCTCGCACGGCTTCGCGTCCTCGTGGAGGCGTCGAAGCTCATCAACTCGTCGATCGAGCCGGAGGAGCTCTTCTCGACCATCGTCTCGATGGCGCGGGAGCAGCTCGGCGTGGAGCGCGGGACGCTCTTCTTCGTCGACGAGGCGAAGGGGGAGATCTGGGCCCGGATCCCTGCGGAGGGCGAGATCTCCGAGATCCGCCTCCCGCTCGGGAGAGGGATCGCCGGGACGGTGGCGGCGACGGGCGAGACGGTGATCGTGCACGACGCGCCGTCCGACCCGCGCTTCGACCCGTCGGTCGACCGGCGATCGGGGTTTCGGACGCGCTCGATCCTCTGCGTGCCGATCAGGAACCGGAAGGGGCGGATCGTCGGGGTCCTCCAGCTCCTGAACAAGAAGGAGGGGACGTTCGGCGAGGCGGACCTCGAGTTCCTCGCGCTCGTCTCCGAGCACGTCGCGATCGGGATGGAGAACGCCACGCTCCACCTGAGCCTCCTCGAGAAGGACCGGATGCAGCGCGAGCTCGCGTTCGGCAAGGAGATCCAGAAGCGCCTCCTCCCGGAGCCGCCGCAGGGGATCGCGGGGACGGAGATCGCCGCGACGAGCGTCGCCTGCTTCGAGGTGGGAGGCGACTCGTACGACTTCATCGAGCTGGCGTCGGGCGACCTCGCGGTCGCCATCGCCGACGTCTCGGGGAAGGGGGTGGCCGCGGCCCTCGTCATGTCGAGCCTGCAGGCGGCGCTGCGGGTGGCCGCGCCGCTCGACGGGAGTCCCGTGAGGCTCGCCGCGCGGCTCGACAAGCTCGTGCGCGAGCTGGCGGGAGGGCGGAAGTACGTCACCCTCTTCTTCGGCTACTACGAGCCGGAGACGGGGCGCCTGCGGTACGTGAACGCGGGGCACAACCCGCCGCTCGTGCTGCACGAAGGCGGGGTGACGACCCTGGCGAGCACGGGCGTCCCGATCGGGCTCGTGCCGAGCCCGGCCTGGCGGGAGGCCGAGGTGGTGCTCGAGAGGGGCGCCTCGCTCGTCCTCTTCACCGACGGCATGACCGAGGCCTCGTCGCCCGACGACGAGGAGTTCGGGAACGAGCGGTTCCAGGCGCTCGCGTCGTCGCTCGCGGGGCGGCCGCCCGCCGGGGTGATCGAGGCGCTGCTCGAGGGGGTCACGGCGTTCGAGGGCGGTACCCGTCCGTCCGACGACAAGACGCTGGTGGTCCTTCGCCGGCGATAGAATCGCCCCACACGGGAGAGAGCGGGCCGGCGGGATGCGTTTGCGCGGGAGCAGGTTCCACCGGTGCCGGGAGGGATAGCCCGATGGACAGGCCCACGCACGCCCTCCTCCAGGACCTCCTCGCGGCGAAGTCCGAGCTCGAGGCGCGGAACGAGGCGCTGCAGCTCGTGAACGACCTGAGCCAGCGCCTGCAGAAGAGGCTCGACGTCGAGACGATCGCGGCCGAGACGGTGGAGGTCCTGGCCCGCCACAGCCAGGCGCCCCTGGTGGCCTTCTACCTCCTCGAAGGGGACGAGGGGCCGCTGCGGATGGTGCGTGGTCGCGGCTTCACCGAGCGGGAGTTCCAGATCGGTGCCGTGCTTCCGCTCGAGGGGAGCGCGAGCGGCGTCGCGGTGCGCGAAGGGAGGATCGTGTCGGTGGGGCCGAGGGTCCCGGAAGACGGCGAGGTCCACCCGGTCGTGAACGCGCTCGCAGAGAGGGGACTCGCGAACGGCTTCTGCATCCCGCTCCTCCACGGAGACGTGCCGCTCGGTACCGTGAACCTCATCTTCCCGAGCGGCCGCGAGGTGAGCCCGCTCGAGGTCGACACGTTCCAGGCGGTCGCCCGCGCCGTCTCGCTCGCCCTCGCGAACGCCCGTCTCGTGGCCGACCTCGAGCACCTCGCGTTCCACGACCTCCTCACGGGCCTCCCGAACCGGGCCGGGCTCCACCGGCGGTGGTCCGCCCTCGCGACGGGGGCCGGCGGGCCGGCAGTCGCCGGGCTCGTCCTCCTCGACCTCGACCGCTTCCGCGAGATCAACGACACCCTCGGGCACAACGTGGGCGACGAGCTTCTCGTCCAGGTGGTCGGGCGGCTCGTGAGCGCGAGCGGGGGGCACCGGGAGGACGCCTTCCGGCTCGGGGGCGACGAGTTCGCCGTCCTCGTGCCGGGCGCGAGGAGCCTCGCCGAGGTCGAGACCGTGGCGCGGCGGCTCCTCGGGGCGCTCGCCCGGCCGCTGAAGGTGGCCGGGATGGGGCTCGAGATCGGGGCGAGCGCGGGTGTCGCTCTTTTCCCGGAGCAGGCGCGCGACAGCCACGAGCTGCTCCGCTGCGCGGACGTGGCGCTCCACCGGGCGAAGAGGATGCCCGGGGGAGTCGCCGCCTACGCGCGCGAGCTGGACGAGCACACGCCGGAACGGCTCGCCATGCTGTCGGAGCTGGGGAAGGCGATCCGGGAAGGAGAGCTGGTGCTCCACTTCCAGCCGAAGGTGGCGCTGCAGTACGGCTTCATCGAGGGGTTCGAGGCGCTCGTGAGGTGGAGGCACCCGCGACTCGGGCTCCTCGCGTCGGGGCGCTTCGTGCCGTTCGCGGAGGCGACGGACGTGATGCAGCCGCTGACGAGCTGGGTGGTGAAGAACGCCCTCGAGCAGCTGACCCGCTGGAACGGCACGCTTCCGCGGCTGACGATGGCGATCAACCTCTCCGCGCGGAACCTCCTCGACCGGAGCTGCCCCGACACCCTCGCGGGCATCGTGCGCGAGGTGGGCGTGAACCCGGGCGTCGTGGAGTTCGAGCTGACCGAGACGGCGATCATGGCCGACCCGGAGACCGCCCTGACGGCCCTCGCGCGCATCACGTCGTCGGGGTCGCGCCTCGCCATCGACGACTTCGGCACCGGCTACTCCTCGCTCTCCTACCTGAAGCGGCTGCCGGTGGACGTCCTGAAGATCGACCGCTCCTTCATCGCCGACGTGGCCTCCGGGGGGCGGAACCTGGCCATCGTCCAGTCGACGGTGCAGCTCGCCCACAGCCTCGACCTCGGCGTGGTGGCCGAGGGCATCGAGGACCGCGAGAGCGCGCGGGCGCTGCGCGACATGAAGTGCGACCTCGCGCAGGGTTTCTACTTCGCGAGGCCCGAGCCGGCGGAGGAAGCCGGCCGCCACCTCGCGAAGGGGGGCTGGCTCGACGTGTCGATGTAGGTCGACGAGTGACGGCGCGCCGGAGCTTCCCGCTCTCCCTCGACAGGCCGGGGTCGTTCGGCCCGGTGCGGGAGTTCCTGCGCGGGGCGTCCTACGACGACGCGACGCTGCGCCGGGTGCTGGGAATGGAGAGCATGTGCGACCTCGGCGAGGTTCGCTGGGACGAGGTGCGGCGAGACGACGTGAGTCCCGCGCTGGACCTCTGCATCGACCTGTTCCTCCTCTGCCGCCAGGTGTCCGCGGAGCGCTTTCGCGAGGCCTGCGGAGGGGACGCCGCCGAGGCGCTTCGCGCCCTCGGCCTCGTTCGCGCCGTCCGGAGCGACCCGGACAGGGTCGTGTGCCCGGTCTGGCTCTACCCGGTCGACGGCTTCGTCGTCGCTTCGGACAGGCGCAGCGACCCGGACGACGACCCGTACGAGCGGATCGAGGACGTCGTCTTCCCGGCGATCCACGCGGGGGCCCTGCGGTACCTCGACCTGCTCCCGGATGCCGCGGGCGGAGAGGCGCTCGACCTCTGCGGGGGGGCCGGCGCGGGCGCCTTCCGGCTCTCCCGGACGGCGCGCTCCACCGTGACCGCCGACCTCGCGCCCCGGGCCACGCGGTTCGCAGAGTTCAACGCGCGCCTCAACGGGCTCGACGTGGCGAGCCTGGCGGGCGACCTCTACGAGCCGGTCGCGGGCCGGCAGTTCGACGTCATCGCCGCGCATCCCCCGTACGTGCCGGCGGCGGGGCCGACGCTCGTCTACCGCGACGGCGGCGGCACCGGCGAGGAGGTGACGCGCGGGATCGTCCTCGGCCTGCCGGCGCACCTGAAGCCGGGAGGCCGCTGCGCGATCCTCTGCATGGGGTGCGACTCCGCGGAGGGACCTTTCGAGCAGCGGGTTCGCGGGTGGCTGGGAGAGGCGCGGGACGAGTTCGACGTCGTCTTCGGCCACGAGGCGACCTACACCGTGGAAGACGTGGTCGGCCTGATCGGGAAGCGGGACGAGACGGTCGGCGACGACGAGATCCGGGCCTTCCGCGAGCACTTCGTGGAGACGGGGACGAAGCAGTTCGTCTACGGCGTGCTTCGGATCGAGCGCCTTGCCACCGCGTCGCCGCGCGAGCCGCTCCGGCTGGCGATGGGCCCGCGGGAGACGGCGGCCGACCTGGAGCCCATCCTCGCGAGGCGGCGGCTCCTTCCCGGGCCCGGACTCGCGGACTGACCCGCGCGGCCTTCAGAGCCAGGCCGTGAGGCCGTCGTCCGCGGAGAGAACGGGACCGGTCGCGACGTCGTCGTCGAGGGTCGCGTGGCTCTGGACGACGACCTCGGGGGCCCCGGAGAGGAGCCCGACCTCGGCGAGGAGGGGGAGCGGGTCGCCGGCGCGGGTGGAGAGGCAGACCCAGGCCGTGGCGCGGGTGACGCCGACGAAGAGGAGGCGCCGGAGGGAGGCGTCGCCGCGGGAGAAGAAGTCGTCGGCGTGGAGGAACGGCAGGAGGACCGCGTCGAACGTGAGCCCCTTGCCGCTGTGGAAGGGCATCACCTTGACGAGGTCGGAGGCGAAGTCGAGCGGAGGGAAGGGGCACGCCGTCTCGCCGTGGCGGTGCGGCACCTCCACGGGGACGCCGAGCGCCCCGAGCCCACGCGCGACACGGCGGACGAGCCGGCGGTTCGCGAGGAGGACGGCGACCCTCT
>CAZNSS010000104.1:0-9799 GCA_964575465.1 uncultured Holophagales bacterium
TCGTGAACGCCCTCCTCGACGACGCGATCGGCTACAACGACCTGAAGGACGAGGCCGACAAGGTCCGCGTCTTCGACGCGGCGCTCGAGGCGATGGAGAGGCGCTACCGGCCCGACCTGATCCTCGTCGCCTGCAACACGCTTTCCGTCTTCTACGGCAAGACGGAGCACGCGAGGAAGGGCGGGACGGAGACGGTGAGCATCGTTCCGATGGGGGCCGACCTGATCGTCGACGGCCTCCGGAAGACGCCCGGCGCCACGGCGATGATCTTCGCGACGAAGGGGACGATCGACTCCGGAGCGCACCGGCGGCTCCTCGTCGAGAAGGGGGTCCCGGACGGCAGGATCGTCGGCCAGCCCTGCCCGCGCCTGACGGGGTCGATCGAGCGCGGCGCCCACAGCGAGGAGACGGCCGGCCGGATCCGCGACTTCGTGGAGGAGGCGCTCGGGAAGCTGCCGGAGCGCAAGGGTCCGCTCGTCGTCAGCCTGAACTGCACCCACTTCGGCTACGCCCGTCCCCTCTGGGAGGAGGCCTTCGACAGCCTCGGCTTCCCGGCGGTGCGCGTCGTCGACCCGAACCCCCTCATGACCGACCTCGTCCTCCGGGAAGGGGCGCCGCGACGCCACCCGGAGACGAAGGTGACGGTCGAGGTCGTCTCGAAGACGCCGATCACCGAAGCCGTGAAGGGTTCTCTCGGCGGGCTCCTGCGGGAGACCTCGCCCGCGACCGCGGACGCGCTCGCCTCGTACGCCCTCGTCCCCGACCTCTTCCACGTCGAGATCCCCCCCTCGGCTCTGGTCCGCTGAGGGCGCAGGGCGGGGCGCGGACGTGCACGGCTCGGTCTTCCTCCGCGACCTGGCGCTCGTCCTGACGGCGTCGCTCCCGGTCCTCTTCCTCTTCCGGAAGCTGAAGGCGCCCTCCATCGCGGCGTTCCTCGTGACGGGGATGCTGATCGGCCCGCACGCCCTCGGCCTCGTGCAGGACCCGGAGCGCGTCAGCGGCATCGCCGAGCTCGGCGTCGCGCTCATCCTCTTCTTCGTCGGGCTCGAGTTCCCGCTCTCCCGCCTCAAGACGATGGGGCGCTCGGCGCTCGTCGGGGGCTCGCTCCAGATGGCCCTCTCGGCCGGCGTCACGGCCGCGTCCCTCCTGGCCTTCCGGGTCTCCGTCCGCGACGCGCTCTTCGCGGGCATCCTCGTCTCGGTCTCGTCGACGGCCGTCGTCCTGCCGGTCCTCGCGGCGCGGGACGAGCTCGGGGCGCCGTCGGGGAAGCAGTTCCTCGGTGTCGCTCTCTTCCAGGACCTCGCCGTCATCCCGCTCGTCCTCCTCCTCCCCGCCCTCGCAGCGCAGGGGAGCGGCGCGCCCGGGATCGGGACGGTGCTGACGAAGGTCGCGGTCGCGGCGCTCGGGACGGCGCTCCTCGTCCTCGTCGCCCGCTGGGGCGTGCCGCGCGTCCTCGACCGGTTCATCCGCGTCGCGGGGACCGAGACGTTCACGGCGGCCGCCCTGGTCGTCGTCCTCGGCATCGTCGCCCTCGTCGAGACGGCGGGCGCCTCGGCCGCGATGGGGGCGTTCGCGGCGGGAATCGTCCTCGCCGAGAGCGAGTCGATCGCCGACGTCTCCTCGACGTTCGCGCCGTTCCGCGACGTCCTCTCGAGCCTCTTCTTCATCTCGGTCGGGATGCTCTTCGACCCGGAATTCCTGGCCCGGCACCTGGTCCTCGTCGCGGCGGGAACGGTGTTCGTCATCGTCGCGAAGGTGCTCACGGCCTACCCGGCCCTCCGGATCGCGCGCGCCGTCCCGAAGACGGCCATCCGCGCCTCTCTCGCCCTCGCGAACGTCGGCGAGTTCTCGTTCGTTCTCGCGCTGGCGGGCGGGAAGCTCGGGCTCCTCGGCATCCCGGGGCAGCAGCTCTTCGTGGCCGTCGCGGTCCTGACGATCCTCCTCGTCCCGTTCGTCATGGCGGCTGGTCCCGCCCTGGCGTCCCGGCTCTCCGACGTGGCGACGGACGGGGAGCCGGCCGTCTCGGAGCTCCGGCGGGGGCACGTCGTCGTCGTCGGCTACGGTCTGAACGGGAGCAACGTGGCGCGCGTGCTCGGACAGGCGGGCCTCAGGACGGTGGTCGTCGAGGCCGACGCGGATCGCGCCGACAACGCGCGCAGAGACGGCGTGCCGACCCTCCTCGCCGACGCGACCGGGGTCGAGGGGCTGCTGATGGCGGGCATCGTGCGGGCCCGGGCGGTCGTCGTGACGGTCCCCGACCCGGGGGCGAGCCGGAAGGTGGTGCAGCTCTGCCGGTCGCGGAACGCCGACGTGCGGATCATCGTGAGGACGCGCTACATCCGCGAGGTGGAGGAGCTCCGGCGCGCGGGAGCGGACGAGGTGATCCCGGAGGAGTTCGAGACGTCGATCGAGATCGTCGCGCGTGTCCTCCGCTCGCTCCACGTCCCGGGGAACCTCATCGCGACGCAGGTCCGCGTCCTGCGCGACGAGGCGTACCGGAAGCTCCGCGACCCGCAGGCGCGGCCCGAGGCGGGGCGCCGGCTCTCGGCGCTGATGGCGGCCGGCACGTCGGACCTCGTCCTCGTCCTGCCGGAGATGGCGGCCGTCGGGAAGACGCTCGGCGAGCTCCACCTCGAGGAGGAGCACGTCGCCGTGCCGGCTCTCCTGCGAGACGGCGCTCCGCTCGCGCCGCCGCCGCTCGACGTGCCGATCGAGGCGGGGGACACGCTCCTCCTCGTCGGCGCCCACGAGGACCTCGTGCACGCGACGAAGCGCCTGGAGGGATCACCGTCGGAGTCCGCGGAATGAGCTCCCGGACCCCGGGTGCCGGGTCCCGGTCCCTCGGGTTCCGGAGCCTCCTCGCCGCCGCCCTTCTCGTCGGCACCGCCCTCTACGCGCCGGTCTTCGCGGGACGGATCCCACTCCCCGCGGACGTCGTCCTCGCCTCGCCCGCCTGGGACGGGATCCGGGCCTCTCTCCCGCCCGCCCCGAGGCACGCCGAGATGGGCGATCTCGTGACGATGACGTGGGTCTGGCGGAGCTACGCGGGCGAGTCGCTCCGGCAGGGCCGCCTCCCGCTCTGGAACCCGCGGATCCTTCTCGGGACGCCGTTCCTCGCGAACCTGACCTCGGCGGTCTTCTACCCGCCGAACCTCCTGCCGGCGTTCCTGCCCCTGCCGGCCGCGTGGGCGCTGGCCTTCGTCCTCCGCACGTCCCTCTCGTTCCTGTTCGCCGCGCTCCTCGCCCGCGAGCTCGGGGCGAGCCGGTCGGGCCAGCTCCTCGCGGGGCTGGCGTTCTCGCTCGGAGGGTTCGCGGTGGCCTGGCAGGGGTGGGAGAAGTCGGACGTGGCGGCATGGCTCCCCGCGTGCGTCCTCGCGATCGAGCGGCTCGCGAAGAGGCCCGGCCCGTTCCGGGCCGCCCTCGCCGCGCTCGCCCTCGCAATGGCGTTCCTGGCCGGTCACCCCGAGACGTTCCTCTACGTCTCCGCCTCGACGGCGGCCTGGGTCGCCTTCCGACTGGCCTTTCCGCCGGAAGGGGAGGACGGCCCGGCCTCCCGACCCGCGGCCGCGGCGTGGAGCGCCTCGGCCTTCCTCGTCCTTCCCGTCCTCGTCGCGGTTCAGCTCCTGCCGTTCCTCGAGTGGATGGGGCAGCTCTCTCGCGGGTTCGACGCCGTCTGGGCGTGGCGGGCGCCGTGGGAGGCGCTCGTGGCCCTCGTCTCCCGCGACGGCCGCTCCAACCCGAGCTCCATCAACGTCGAGGTGCCGGAGTGGGCCTGCTACGCCGGGGCGGTGACCCTCGCTCTCGTCCCCTTCGCGCTCCTCTCCCGGCGCCGCGCCGCGCCCCTCTTCCTCCTCGGCGCCTCGGCGCTCGTCGTCTCCGTCCTCTACGGCCACGGCCCGCTCTCCGAGCTCGCGCGCCGGCTGCCGATCCTCCGCAGCCTGCCGCAGGCGCGCCTCCTCCTCGTCCTCGGCTTCTCCCTCTCGATCCTCGCGGGCCTCGGCCTCACCGGGCTTCAGCGGACGGCGGGGAGCTCCGGCCCCGGCCCGTGGGGAGCGCGGCTCCTCTCCATCGGTCTCGTCGTGGTGGCGGGGGCGAGCCTCCACCGCGTCGGCCTCCGTTCGGCGGACCCGGAGCGCGCATTCGGCGGAACCTGGGGCGTCGCGTCGTCCCTCCTGCTCCTCGGGCTGGCGGTCGCGCTCGTCTCCGCGTCGGCGTTCCCGCGCTCTGGCGGCGCCGCGCTCGGCGTCGCGGCGGTCGTCCTGGCCGGCGCGGACCTCGCCTCGTTCGCCTTCGGGCACGTGCCGTTCACGCCGGTACCCCTGGCGATCCCGGAGCCCGAGGTCTACCGGGCCCTGCGGTCGCTCGGCGGCACGGGAGGCCGGGTCCTGTCCGTGGACGAGACCGTGCCGACGAACATGGAGGCCCTCTTCCGCCTCTCGACGCCCCACGGCTACGACAGTCCGAGCCGCCTGCACCGCAGGCTCCTCGACCCGCTCACCGACCGGACGCTCCCGTCCTTCGTCTCCTCGGTCCGGGCCGCGCGCCTCGTCGGTGCGCCGGGGCGCCGCCTCGACCACCTCGCCGTGCGCTGGCTCCTCGCGACGTCGTGGAACGAGAGCGAGCGCCTTCTCGCCTCGTCGCCGGAGCGCTTCCGGAAAGTCCGGACCTTCGGGTCGCTCGTCCTCTTCGAGAACCTCCGGGCGCTCCCCCGGGCCTTCCTCGTCCCCGCCGCAGGAGCGCGGGCCGCGACGGAGGAGGAGGCGTGGACGGCGCTCGACGACCCCGGCTTCGAACCGGAGAAGGCCGTCCTCCTCGACCGTTGGGCCGGGGTCTCTTCGGCGCCGCCTGCCGGGGCGCGGCCGGGCCGCGTGCTCGCCCTGGAGGACGCGGGCGAAAGGGTCGACCTCGCCGTCGACGTCCCGGACCGGTCGATCCTCGTCCTCGCCGACGCCTGGTTCCCCGGCTGGGAGGCCGAGGTCGACGGCCGCCCGGCGCCGCTCGTAAGGGCGAACGCCGCCTTCCGCGCCGTCGACCTCCCCGCCGGAACGAAGGCCGTCACATTCCGCTACCGGCCGCGCTCGTTCCGCGTCGGGGCGGCGGTCTCCCTCGCCGGGCTCTTCGCCGTCCTCTCCGCGCTCTTCCTCGGCCGGCGCCCGCGAGGCGCGGCTAGTGCTGGACGAACGCCGCCACCTTCGGCTTGACGAGGCGTTCGAAGTCCGCGTAGTGGAGCTTCATCAGCTCCGTGTGGGAGCCGGCGTTGAAGGCGATCTCCGCGTCCTCGGCCAGCTTCGGCGCGACGTAGACGTCCATGCCGTAGAGGTT
Source organism: uncultured Holophagales bacterium (assembly GCA_964575465.1). Lineage (GTDB taxonomy): Bacteria > Acidobacteriota > Thermoanaerobaculia > UBA5066 > UBA5066 > UBA5066. The sequence continues at coordinate 5,323 of CAZNSS010000104.1, forward strand.
CCCGAAGGGGGGCATGGCTCCCGCCTCGCAGTCGGGGAAGAGCTCGCGGAACTCCGCCTCGCTCGAGAGGACGACGTTCGTCCCCCCCGTGATGTCCCTGAGGACCTGGAAGTCGACGCGCTGCGAGGCCGGGAGGACGACCATCACGGGCTTCCCGTCGACCTTCACCATCACGGTCTTGGCGAGCTCGCGTCCCTTGACGTGGGCGGAGGCGGCGATCTCCTGCGCCGTGTAGGCGGGCGAGTGGACGATCGATACCCAGCGGACGCCGTTCTGGTCGAGGAATTCCTTCAGCTTCCGGACGGGCATGGGACCCTCCTTTCCGGCCGGACGGGGCACGCCCCGGCCGGCCCGTTCGCGGGCGCTCGTCCTGTCTCGGTGTGGTGCGGCGCGCTCATGCCGTCACCTCCGAACCGGTTGGTCTGGTCGGGAAGATTCTATGCCCCGGCCACCGGCGGCGAACGCTGCGGTGCAGCGGGTTCGGCGTGTCGGGCCGGTCGGGCCCGGGAGGGGCGGGAACGAAAAGGGCGGCGCGGGCCCGTCGGGCCGGCGCCGCCCCGTGGTCTCGAGAGGTCCCGGGGCGAAGCGATTCAGGCCGCGCCCCGGGACGGTCGGTCGGTGGTCAGGCCCGGAAGCGGATGAGGCTCCAGGCGGCGAGGACGATGCCGAGCGCGAGGGCGAGGATACCGGCGCCCGAGAGCGTCGGGATCTGGGCCGCCAGGTCGGCCCCCAGCGCGAAGGTCGTCGGGTTGCCGGCCCCCGCGACCGCCGGGTCGTCCGAGAGGACCGTGGTCTCGCTCGTGCCGCTCAGGTCGGCGTCGTACAGGACGCTCGCCTGGTTGCTGACGGTCGTGCTCGCGTAGCCGCTCTTGATGGTCGCCGTGATCGTGACCGTCACGCTGCCGGCCGCCGGGATGGTGCCGTCCCACGTGACGGTGTTCGTGCCCGGCGTCGCGAGGGCCGTCCCGGACGTCGCCGAGGCGGAGACGAGCGAGAGGGCCGCGGGCAGGACGTCGGTCAGCTCGTGCGTCGCCGAGTCGAGCGAGTCGGAGCTCCCGGAGTTCTGGAGGACGATGGTGTAGGTCACGGTGCCGAACGTCTGGAAGGTCCCGGCGACCGCCTTCGTCGCAGAGATGGTCGCGCCTCCGACGACGAAGGCCGTCGGGTTGGCGGCCCCCGCGACGCCCGGGTCGTCGGTCAGGAGGGTCGCCTCGTTGGTGCCGTCGCCGTTCGCGTCATACGAGACGGTCCCCTGGCTGGTGACGGTCTGGCCCTGGGTCCCGGCGTTGATCGTGGCGGTGATCGTGATCGTCGCCGTCCCGCCGAGCGGGGCGAGGACGCCGTTCCACGTGACGGTGTTCGTGCCGACCGTCGCGACGGCCGTGCCCGAAGTGGCCGACGCCGAGACGAGCGTCACGCCCGCGGGGAGGATGTCGGTGAGCTCGTTGCCGGGGTTGTCGGCCTGGCCGATGGTGCCGGTGTTCGTGAGGACGACGGTGTAGGTCACCGTCTGCCCGACGTTGAAGGTGCCGGCGACCGTCTTCGTCGCGGTGATGCCGGAGGTGGCGACGAACGCCGTGCAGTCGAAGTGGACCGGGGTGACGAGGATCGACCAGGAATTGAGCGTGCCGACGTCGCCGGCGAACTGGTCGGAGGCGTGCGCCGTCCACGTCCCCTTCGTGCTCGTCCCGTCGTACCGGGAGAGGTTCCCGACCGGGTCGGCTGGCGGGAAGCCGGCGAGGGCGGCCCAGGGCGAGTTGAACACCGGGAGCCACGACTTCGTGTACGGCGCGGCTGCGGACGTGGCCTGGACCATGTCGTTCGCGGCCGTGTTCGCGACGTCGTCGTCCACGACCATGTTCACGAGGTTGTCCCCCGGGCCGCCGTCCGTGAGCCCGTCGATGAGGGAGACGAAATCGACGCCGATCCCGGCCGGGGAGCGGAGCATCAGGCTGAGGTCGCCCGTGAAGGTGTGGGTGACGCTGTCGACGCGGAAGTCGAGGTCGGCGATCTCGTAGTCGTCGGCGATCGTCTGCTGGTCGAATACGCCGCGCGGGCGGTTGTCCGTGATGGTCAGATCCGGCGTCGTGTCCTTCGTGTACGTCACCACCGGGTCGGTCCCGCTGCGGGTGCCGACGCGGACGCGGAACGTCGTCGAGGTCGTGCCGAGGTTCGAGACCGTCGTGAGGGTGAAATCGATGGCGCTGCCGCAGGGGACCGACGGGGCGACCGAGATCAGGAAGGAGTCGCCCGTCGCCGTTCCTGCCGGGGCGATCGCCCCGTAGGTCGACGCGGCGTCCCAGATCGTGATGCCGGGCGTGGGAGTCGAGAGGGTCGCGGTGGCGCCGGCAACGGCCTTCGAGGCGGCGCGCCAGGGGTTCGTCAGCCGCACCGTGAGGAGGAGCGACTCGCCCGGGTCGATGGCTCCGTTGTTGTTCGCGGCGACGTCCGAGACGGTCACGTCCGTGAGCGGGTTCGCGACGTCGAGGTAGGGGACCTGGAACGACTCCTGGACCCCCAGGTGTCCGGCGGTGTAGCCGAAGCTGACGTTGTAGGGCGTCCGCGCGCCGTAGCCGAGGCCGCGGTCGGCGAAGCCGGCCCAGATCGACGCCTCGTTCGCGCAGGCGTTCGTGGCGCAGTCGGCGTCGAAGAGGGCGTCACGCGCCTCGGTGAAGGTCGGGTCGATCGGCGTCAGCTTCAGCGCGTCGGTGACGAGCCGGAGCATCGTCTGGTTGCCGGTCGGGACGCTGCCGTTCGCTCCGGCCGGGTCGGCGATGACGCGGCTCCGTACCTCCCAGAGCGTGAGCGCCCAGATCTCGCCGGCGTTGTGGACCTCCATCCCGCCATTGAGGTTGAACCCGAGGGGGTCGGCCGCCATGCCGCCGGTCAGAGCGTTCGTCACGTCGTCGACGTCGGCCCAGGTCATCGGGTTGACGGTGTTGTCGGTGGAATAGGGGAAGCGGCGGATGCCGTAGACGTAGTTGTCGAGGAGGCCGCCGAGCTTGTAGGTGGCGTAGGCGCCCGAGGAGTAGCGGGCGTTCGGGTCGTCGGCAGCGGTGCCGTTCAGGAGCGAGAGGGCGTAGAAGTCGCTCCACCCCTCGCCGAGACCTCCCGCGGGCTCCCAGTTGAGGCCCGCGCCGTTTCCGACGAGGCGGTTCGAGAGACCGTGCGTCAGCTCGTGCAGGACGATCTCGGCGTCGAGCCCGCCGTCGCGGTCGACCGTCGGGCCGGTGAACCGGTACATCTGCATCCGCCCGGAAACCCCGTCCGGAGGCGTCGCGAAGTTCGCGTTGTTCGTGCCGCTGCCGTCCTGCGCGTCGGCCAGGACGCGGTCGCCGCCGAGGCCCGAGCCGCTGAAGTTCGTCGTCTGGAAATTGCCGGAGCCCTCGTCGAAGCCGAGGAGGTAGGTCTTGTCGTGGAACCAGTTGGCGAGGTAGAAGAGGTGCGTCACCGCGCCGCGGCGGAAGATGTCGGTCGGGCCGGTGCTGGTTCCGTTCCCGGCGCCCGTGGCGGTCTGGCCGACCTCCGCGTTCGCGGCACCCCCCTGCGGCGGCGGGGTGAAGTTCGTCTGGAAATCGCGGGGGGTCGTGCCGAGGAAGTCGCGGTTCCTCGCGTTCGCGTCCGGGTTCCCGGTGGGCCGGCCGTTCCCGTCGAGCTGGCTGGCCGTGTCGGTGTCGCAGACGTTCGTGTTCGCGCCTCCGATCGTCCGGTCGAGGCAGGCGAGGACGTTGTTGCCGAGCGTCTGGGTCTCGTTGGCGGTGCAGCCTCCGCCCGGACAGTCGTCGATCCAGCCGTTCGGGCTGGCCGTGGCGTTCATCGCGGCGTGCATGCTGACGATCGTCAGGCCGCTCTCGACGAACTGGGTGCCCGAGCCGGGAGCCGCCGCGTTCGGCGAGGCCGGGGCCGGGCTGTCGGCCGGCGTGACGCCGTCGGCCTGGACGAAGACGCGGAAGCGCGCGTCGTGGGTCGAGACGTAGTTCCGGATGTTCTTCCGCCAGAGGACGTCGCCCGTCGCGGCGTCGACGACGGCGTACCAGTCGGCGTCTTCACCGGTGAAGACGACGAGCGACCAGGCGGGGACGAGGACGCCCGGCGCGAGCGGGAAGAGGACCTGCCTCGCGGTGACCGGACCGGCGACGTACTCGTCGGTCTCGGCGAGCTGGGTTCCGCCGGGCGTCTCTCCCGCGACCGTGAAGGAGGCCGCGTCGGCCTTCTTCCCGACCGAGTCGAGGAGGCGGGTCACGGCCGCCGGAGAGGTGATGAGGTTCGCCGTCGGGACGGCGGCGGCGGCGGCCCGCGCCTGCGGGACCATCCGGCCGACGGAGCCGACGAGCCTGCCGTCGCGCGTGACGAGGAAGCGCGTCTCGCTCTGGAAGACGGGCCGCCCGTCGATGCGCTGCTCCATCCGGAGCATCCGGAGTCCGCTCGCGCCGCCGGCGCTGTCGCCGACGACGTAGAGGTCGCCGAGGTCGGCGGC
>CAZNSS010000105.1:0-9797 GCA_964575465.1 uncultured Holophagales bacterium
CTTCGCCCGAGGTCGCGGTCCCGATGAACAGGGCAGCGGTGCCCGTGGCCCGCAAGAAGGTCTCCGCGGACGACCGGGCCCTCCTCGAGGCGGCCGAGACGCTCGCCGCGCAGCAGGAGGCGCAGGGCCAGCCCAAGGACATCTCGAACCCGTTCGAGTCCCGGTCGATCGGCCAGACGGACCGCCAGTACACCGGCGAGCCGCTCACGCTGAATCTCAAGGACGCCGACATCAAGGACACGCTCCAGAAGTTCAGCGAGCTGACGAACCTCAACATCGTCCTCGACCCGGACGTCCGGGGCACGGTCACCGTCTCCCTCACCGACATCCCGTGGGACCAGGCGCTCGAGCTGATCCTGAAGATCAACGGCCTCGGGTACGTGCTCGAGGGCAACGTCATGAGGATCGCCTCGACGTCGAAGCTCGCCTCCGAGGAGGCGGCCCGCCAGGCGCTCATGCGCGCCCAGGAGAACAACCGTCCGACGAAGACGGTCCTCCAGAAGCTCTCGTACGCGCAGGCCTCGTCGGCCGCGGCGACCGCCAAGAAGGTGATGTCCTCGCGGGGCGATATCTTCGTCGACGACCGATCGAACCTCCTCATCATCAAGGAGCTCCCCGAGTACCTGCCCACGGTCCTCGACCTGGTCAAGAGCCTCGACACGCCCGTCCCGCAGGTCATGATCGAGGCCCGGATCGTCGAGGCGACGCGGACCTTCAGCCGGCAGCTCGGCATCGACTGGTCGTTCAACGCCGTCTCGGGCCCGTCGACGGGGAACACCACCGGCCTCATCTTCCCGAGCGCGGGCGCCGTGGCCGGGACCGTCTCGCTTCCGAACGGCCCCGAGGTCCTCCGGATGAGCCTCGCGAACGTCCTCGACTCGTTCCGGCTCGACATGGCCCTCCAGGCCGCCGAGTCGCACGGCCTCGTGAAGATCATCTCCTCGCCGAAGATCCTGACCCAGACGAACCGGGCCGCATCGGTCCAGTCGGGCTTCCAGATCCCGGTCCAGACGACGGTCAACAACACCACGACCGTGCTCTACATCGACGCGACGCTCCGTCTCGACGTCACGCCGCAGATCACCGCCGAGGGAACGGTCATCCTCGACATCAAGATCCAGAGACGTGAGCCTGCGCCCGGGACGAACGTCACAGGCGGCCAGAACGTCCCGCTCATCACCCGCGACGCCTCGACGCGCCTGATGGTCCGCGACGGCGGAACCGGGATGATCGCCGGCATCTTCAAGCTGACGGCGAACGACGGACAAAGCATGATCCCGGGCCTGTGGAAGATCCCCCTCCTCGGCGCCCTCTTCCGAAACACGACGACGACCGAAGAGACGGACGAGCTGATGATCTTCATCACACCGCGCGTGATGAAGGCGCTCTGAGGCTGGGACACGGAGCCGAAGATGAAGAACCGAATCCCTCTCGCCGCCGCCCTCCTGGCCGGGGTACTCGCCGTGGCCGGCTGCTCGTCGAACACCCAGGGAGACGACGCCTCGCCCGTCTACCTGACCGTGTCCTACGATCTGCTGCCTGAATCGTGGAACGTCGGCAGCGGCGCGCCGCTCCAGTTCGACTCGACGACGCTCACCTCGGTCCTGAAGGCCCCGCTTCAGGGCTCCTCGAGCTACCTCGACACGCGCCTCGAGGACTACGTCGTCGACTGGGCGCGGCTCGACGGAGGGACGAAGGTCCCCGACTCCGAGACCTTCGGCGGGAACGTCCTCGTCCCGGCCGGGGGCGTCTCGACCCTCAGCAACTACCCGTACCTGACCCGGACGGCCCTCCTTCGACCGCCGCTCGACCAGCTGCTCCCGTTCAACGGCGGGATCGACCGGGAGACGGGGCGGAGCGAGATCCGCTGCCGGGCCACGGTGACCTATCGCGGACGGACGCTGTCCGGTCAGCCCGTCCGGGGCGTCGGCACCTTCGGCATGACGTTCCTCTACAGCGCCGCGACGCAGACCGTCGTCGCGCGCGTGAACTGAGGGCCGCATGACGAAGGTGCGTGGAAACTCCGAGGTGAAAGCGATGCGCCGAACCCTCCAGCCCCTCCTCGCCGCGACCGCGGGTCTCTCGCTCTTCCTCGCCGCGTGCTCGGGCGAGTCCCCGACGTCGCCCAAGCCCCCGTCGGACGGTGGCAACAGCGGAGGAACCTGCACCGTGACGATGGCGCTCGACGCCACGTCGGTGACGCCGATGGCGGGTACGGCCATCGTCCTCCGCGCCACGGTGCGGAAAGGAGGCTCGGCCGTTCCGGACGGGACCGCGGTCCTGTTCACGACCGACTTCGGCTTCTTCCTCGAGACGGGTCTCCCGAGCGTCTCGAAAGTGACGCAGAACGGCTTCGCGGACGTCACCCTCGGGGCGACCTCTGCCGGCCTTTCGAAGGTCAAGGCGTCGTTCGAGTGCGGCTCAGCCGACAAGTCGATCGAGTACCGGGCGGTCCCGACGAACGGGCCGTTCATCTCCTCGATCGAGCCCACCTCCGGGAGCTGCGCCGGAGGCGACTCCGTCACGATCAACGGCGGGCGCTTCGGGACCTCCGCGACCGCCGTCCGGGTCCTCTTCGGCGGGCAGCCCGCGTCGATCCAGTCCCTGACCGACACGAAGATCATCGTCCTGACCCCGACCCGGACCCTCGCGAACCCGCAGGTCCCCGAGGCCGTGGACGTGGCCGTCCAGTTCTATGCCGGGGACATCCCGACGGGAACCGTCACCGCGGCGAAGGCCTTCACGTACTACTGCGTCGACCCGAGCAAGAGGCTCTCCCTGAGCGCGATCGCGCCGGATTCCGGGAGTCCCGAGGGCGGCCAGGCGGTCACCATCTCCGGCAACAACTTCCTTCCGAGCCCGACCAGCTCGGCAGCGACGACGAGGGTCACGTTCGGCGGCGCCTCCGCGTCGGTCGTGGCGGTCACGAACACTTCGATCTCGGTCCTCACCCCGCGTCGCGCGCTGGCGAACCCGGCGGTCCCCGAGACCGTCGACGTCGCCGTGATCGCCGACCTCGGCCTCGTCTCGCAGCAGAGCGCGGTCCTCGCGAACGGCTTCACCTACCGGTCCGGGGGCGGCGCGGGCGACTGCAACGGCACGCCGGGACTCTTCGTCGCAACCGTGCAGCCCGAGAACCCGACGAACGCCGGGAGCCCTGACGGCGGCGACATCGTCGTCATCCGCGGCGGCGGCTTCACCGCCGGCGGCACGAGCACGGCGCCCGAGCGGACGGCCGTGTTCTTCGGCTTGAACCAGGGTGTGACGCTCGACGTCAGCGATTCCCAGATCCGCGTGTCGACGCCCAGAAGGACCCTCTCGAGCCCCGACAAGCCGGACACGGTCGACGTCAGGGTCATCGTCGACGCCGGCGGGCCGAAGGAAGCCTGCGTCAGGGCGATCGGCGCCTACACCTACTACCCGGGCGGCTACCTCGAGCCCGCCGTCACCTCGATTTCTCCCTCCTCCGGCCCGAACGACGCCTCGACGCGGGTCACGATGTTCGGACGGAACTTCAAGGTCCCGATGCAGGTCTTCGTCGGCGGCGTCGAGGCCTCGGTCGTCGAGATCAAGGCGAGCCAGATCATCTTCCTGACGCCGCTCGCAACGGGTCCGAACAGCAACCTGGCCGGCCAGACGGTAGAGGTCGCGGTGCGGGATCCGTACACGGGCAAGGCGTTCGCCAGCCCGGTTCCGTTCCGCTACTACTCCTGCCCGAGCGTGAACTCGGTCGTCCCCGCGTCGGCACCCTGGAACCAGGCGACGGTGGTGACGATCGCGGGCCAGGCCTTCGAGGAGCCGGTCGAGGTGACGTTCTCCGTCGGCGCGAGCGGCGGCGGCGCCGGCGGCGCCCTCCTGATCCGTCCCTCCGTCACGTCGGTTTCCTCCTCGCTCATCACCCTGGTGATGCCGGCGATCGACCCGGCCACCGGCGGAGCCCCGGCCTGCTCGAACCTCGCGGGGACGCTCACCCTCTCGTTCCCGTCGACGAGCTGCGGGACGATCGACACCCCCTTCACCTATCGCGTCGACGCCATGACGGCCGTCAGCGCCACGCCGACCCAGCTGAACCAGGCGGGTGGCCCGTTCGGCTCGATCCTCACGGGCCCGCCCGCGACGATCACGGTCACCGGAACGAACTTCGTCGACCCGATGACCGTCGAGGTCGTGGGTGGTGCCGGCGCGGCGATCCCGGTCAACAACGCGATCGTGGCGAACTCCAGCCAGCTCTCCTTCACCGCACCGGCGGTCCTCGACACCTACCTGAACACGCAGCCGTGCGTTCCCGCGGGTGGCAGCAGCGTCACCGGGACCCGATACGTCCCGACGTCGTTCACGATCCGGCTCAGGAACGCCCGGACCGGCTGCACGGTGGACCTCCCCAACGTGCTCATCTACAACCCTGCCGACACCACATGCCGCGTCCCGGTTGCGATCACGACCGCGACGCTTCCGACCGCGACGCTCTGCCAGGCCTATGCCGGCGCGACTGCGACGGCCTCCGGCGGCACCGGCCCGTACACGTGGAGCGCGACGGGCCTGCCTCCCGGCATGACGATGAACGCCCTCACGGGCCAGATCTCCGGCACGCCGCAGCTTTCGGTGTCCGGACCGGGAGGCACGTCGGCGATCTCCGTGTCGCTCTCGGTGACCGATACAACGCCGACGACGGCGAGCCGCACGGTGGGCATGCAGGTGATCGACCCGAACGGGCCCTTCGGCGTCACGGCGCCGGCCGCTGCAACGGTCCCCCTGGCGGGCGGTGCGGTCGGCACGTTCACTGCGACGCCGGTGACTCCCGGCGGCTTCACTCCGGTCAGCTGGACCGTGACCCCGGCCTCCGGGTTCACGCCCTCCGCGGGAACCGGTCAGACCTTCAGTCTCGTCTCGAACGGCACGCTGGCCGCGGGGCCCCAGACGGTGCAGGTGACCGCAACGGACACGCCGTCCTGCGGCGGCCTGGCTCACACCCGCACGGTCAGCTACACGTTCACGGTCAGCCCGTAGTCCGAACGGGACAGTTCCGCGAATCCCGGGCCGCCCTTCGGGGCGGCCCGATCTTTTTCCCCCGCGACCTTTGCCGTACACTGTCCGGACCTGATGGGACTCTTCAGTCGAACGCTGTCTCGCCTGGACGAGCTCAAGCGAGCCCTCACGCGGGACCCTGCTTCGCGGCAGTTCCTGGCGCTGGCGGACGAGTATCGCCGGCAGGGCCAGGTCGACGAGGCCATCGAGGTCCTCCAGCGAGGCCTCTCACAGAGCCCGACGGCTGTGGCGGGGCACGTCGCGCTCGGGCGCCTCCTCCAGCAACAGGGGCGCGTCGACGACGCGCTCTCGTCCTACCAGGCTGCGCTGAAGCTCGACCCGCAGAATCTCGTCGCCCTCCGCCACACGGCCGACGTCCATCTCTCGTCCGGTGACAAGGTCGAGGCCATCAAGAAGCTCAAGCTCTTCCGCGGCCTCAACCCGGGCGACCGGGAAGTCAACGAGCTGATACGGCAGCTGGACGGCGAGCTTGCGGGGACCGCGAACCCCGTCCCCCGACCCGAGCCCGTTCCGGCTCCTCCTCCTGTCCCCGAGATCCGCCTCCAGACGGCGCCGGTGGCCGCGGTCTCCGTTCCCGCGGCGCCGCTGCCGCCCGTTCTGCCGGAGGTCCCTCCGCTCCCTGAGGCAATGGAGCCGGCACTGCCGATCCCGTCGCCGTCCCTCGTGGAAGCGCCGGCCGCCCCGCAAGTCTCCTCCTTGGGGCTGGCAGCCCCGACCATCGAGCCGGCCAGGTTGGAAGCTCCCCAGGCGACCGACGCGTTCTCCTCCTGGCAGGCCGGAGACGCCGCCGCCGCTGCTCCGCCGGCGCCGGCCGTCGTCCCGGTCGTGACGGAGACACTCGCCGGGCTGCTCCGGGCCCAGGGGCACCTCGGAGAGGCGAGCGAGGCCTATCGGGAGCTGGCCCGAACGGCGCCCGACGCCGAGCGCGCCCGGACGTACCGCGGGTTCGCGGACGAGATCTCGGAGTCCCGGACCCGCACGCCCCGCGGACGGCTCGAAGCGTGGGCCGAGCCGTTCCGGCGGACCCGGGGCGACCAGGACGTCGATCTCCTCGGCGTCGTCGAGGAGACGGTCCAGAGGCTCGGCGCCACGGCGGCCGTCGTCACGGACTTCGAGGGAGTTCCCGTCGTGAGCGCCGGGCCGCGTTCTGAGGCCGAGGCGATGGAGAACCTGGCGGCCGAGCTGACCGCCTTCTGGAAGAACGTGAGGCGGAGCAGCGCCGAGATCGGCGAGGGATCTCTCGACAGCCTCGTCCTCACGGGATCCGCCGGCACCGCCGCTGTCAAGGTGATCACACCGGCGTACGCGCTCCTCCTGAAGGCTGGACCGGGAATTCCGGCCGGTCGCATCAGGTTCGAGGCGGCGCGAGCCGCCGAACAGCTTCGCCCGGCCCTCCTCTGAACGCCGCTCGTCCCCGAGAGAAGAGAATGAACGTCAAGGAAATCAAGGAACTTGCCGACCTCGTCGCCCGTCGTGGGCTCGCCAGCCTGGAGCTGGAGCACGAGGGCTTCCGTCTCCGCATCGAAGGCCCTCGGCCCGCGCCCCGCGACACGGAGGGCGCACCCGGACCCGTCTACCTGACGGCGCCCGTCTCCTGGGAGGAGAAAGGGTCGAAGGCGGACGGCTCCGCCCCGGGCGCCCCGGCCGGACCGGCCCCCGCGGATGTCGAGCCGGGTCTCCATGTCGTCACGTCGCCCATCGTCGGCACGTTCTACCGGGCGTCGAACCCCGACGCCGAGCCTTTCGTGAAGCCGGGAGACGCCGTCGAGAAGGGCTCCACGCTCTGCATCGTCGAAGCGATGAAGCTCATGAACGAGATCGAAGCCGACGTCTCGGGGACGATCGTCGAGGTCTACCCGAAGAACGGGCAGCCGGTCGAGTTCGGCGAGAAGCTCTTCGCGATCCGGCCGGCCTGATGTTCCGCAAGGTCCTCGTCGCGAACCGCGGGGAGATCGCCCTACGGATCATCGCGGCCTGCAAGGAGCTCGGCATCGCCACGGTGGCCGTCCACTCGACGGTCGACCGGGAGGCCCTTCACGTCGCGGCGGCCGACGAATCGGTCTGCATCGGCCCGGCCTCGCCCGCGGGCTCGTACCTGAACATCACGTCGCTCGTCGCGGCGGCCGAGATCACCGGCGCCGACGCGGTGCACCCCGGCTACGGCTTCCTGGCCGAGAACGCGCACTTCGCCGAGATCCTCGGCGAGGTGGGGCTGACCTGGATCGGCCCCTCCCCGGAGTCGATCCGGAAGATGGGCGACAAGGCCGTCGCGAAGGACACGGCGAAGAAGGCCGGCGTTCCGACGGTCCCCGGGAGCCCCGGCCCGGTCGAATCGATCGACGAGGCGCTGAAGATCGCGGACCGGATCGGCTACCCCGTCCTCCTCAAGGCGGTTGCCGGCGGAGGGGGCCGCGGGATGCGGGTCGCGCGGAACGGCAAGGAGCTCGCGGCGGCCTTCGACCTGGCGACCGCCGAGGCCGAGCGCGCCTTCTCGAGCGGAGCCCTCTACCTCGAGAAGTACCTCGGCGAGCCGCGGCACGTCGAGGTTCAGGTCTTCGGCGACCGTCTTGGGAAGATCGTCCACCTCGGCGAGCGCGAGTGCTCGCTTCAGAGGCGGCACCAGAAGGTGCTCGAGGAGTCCCCGTCTCCGGCCGTCTCGGCGGCGCTCCGGGACCGGATGGGAGCAGCGGCGGTCGCGGCTGCCCGGGCCGTCTCCTACGTCGGGGCGGGGACCGTCGAGTTCCTCCTCGACCAGGACGAATCGTTCTACTTCATGGAGATGAACACCCGGATCCAGGTCGAGCACCCCGTCACCGAGATGGTGACCGGGTTCGACCTCGTGAAGGAGCAGATCCGGGTCGCCGCGGGCGAGCCGCTCTCCTTCCCGGGGTTCGGGAGCGCGGACGGGGATTTCCGCCCCCGCGGCCACGCCATCGAGTTCCGCATCAACGCGGAGGACCCGGTGACCTTCACCCCTTCGCCCGGGACCATCACGACGCTCCACGTGCCAGGCGGCCCCGGTGTCCGGGTCGACACGGCGGCGTACATCGGCTGGCGTATCCCGCCACACTACGACTCGCTCCTCGCGAAGCTCATCGTCCACGGGCAGACGCGCGACGAGGCGCTCGCCCGCGGGCGCCGTGCGCTCGAGCTCTTCGTCGTGCAGGGCGTGAAGACGACGATCCCCCTTCACCTCAGGCTTCTCGACCATCCCGACGTCCGCCACGGCCGCTTCTCGACGAAGTGGCTCGAGCGGTGGCTGGCCGGGGAAGCGCCCGAGCGTTGAGCGGCGGGGCGACGTGACTCGCGGGATCGGCCGCGTCTACCTCGTCGGGTTCATGGGGGCGGGAAAGTCCACGGTCGGGAGAGCCCTCGCGGCGCGCCTCGACGTCCCCTTCGTCGACCTCGACGAGGCCTTCGAGGCGCTCTCGGGGATGACCATCCGGCGCGCGTTCGAGGAGCGCGGCGAGGCCTGGTTCCGCGAGCGGGAGACCGAGCTCCTCCGCGGGACCGAGTCCCTCCCGGGGGCCGTCGTCGCGCTCGGCGGCGGGACCTTCACGTTCCCCGAGAACCGCGCGGTCGTCCAGCGCTCGGGCCGGTCGCTCTTCCTCGACGTCCCGTTCGAGGTGATCGCCACCCGGCTCAGGGGGAAGGCGGCGGACCGGCCGCTCTTCCGCTCCCTCGAGGAGGCTCGGGCGCTCTATGAGGCTCGCCTCGCTTCCTATAAACTTTCGGACCGGAGCCTGCCGTTGGAGGGGGACGAGGGAGTGGACGCCGTGATCGACCGGATCGTCGGGGCGCTGAACGTCCAGGGCGGCGGCTGAGGAGTCGCGACGCGGTGCGGTACCTCCTCATTTCCGATCTCCATTCGAACGACGAGGCCCTTTCCGCCGTCCTTGCGCGCGTGAGGCGGAAGAAGCTCGACCGGGTCGTCTGCCTGGGCGACTTCGTCGGGTACGCAGCCGACCCGAACAAGGTCCTCGACAAGATCCGCACGCTTCCGCGCCCGGCCGTGTCGATCCGCGGAAACCACGACAAGGTCGTCGCGGGCGTCGACTCGGGCGAGATGTTCAACCCGCCCGCGCTCTACGCGGCGCGCTGGACGGCCGAGCGGCTCTCGAAGGAGAACCTCGAGTTCCTCCGGCGGCTCCCGACCGGGCCCATCCTCGTGGACGAGAGCTTCGCGATCTGTCACGGGTCGCCGCTCGACGAGGACGCCTACATCTTCTCGGACTGGGACGCCCAGATGAACTTCGTCCACATGGACCGCGTGGCGCCAGACGTCTCCGTCTCGTTCTTCGGGCACAGCCACATCCCGTCCATCTTCACCCTCGAGCACGAGGGGATCCTCGTCGAAGCGGTGCGCGGCAGCCGGAGGAAGCTCTTCCTCGAGCCGGGGAAGAGGTACCTCGTGAACCCCGGTTCGGTGGGGCAGCCGCGGGACCGGAACCCGCGCGCGAGCTACGCCATCTTCGACTCGGAGGAGCGTACGGTCGTCTTCGACCGCGTCCCCTACGACATGAAGGGAACGCGGCGGAAGATCCTCAAGGCGGGCCTGCCGCCGATCCTCGGCGACCGCCTGCTCCTCGGGCTCTGAGGCCCGTGGCGGCGTTCCGACCCGCCTCTCGCCGCCGGTCCAGGCACCTTCGCGGAAAGGCTCCCCGAGGCGCGCCGGGCGCCTTCGCGGCCTCCTTCGCGCTCCTCCTCCTCGCCCTGTCGGCGTCGGCCTGCGCCGGCCTCGGGCCGGGCGG
>CAZNSS010000106.1:0-9776 GCA_964575465.1 uncultured Holophagales bacterium
CTATCGGGCGCTCTGTCGCGCTCGCGCGCCGGAAGGGTCGCCCTCGTCGCGGGGCTCGTCGTCGCCGCGGCCGGCGTCTCGTCGCTCGCGGCACGGCGCCTGGGCCGGACGGAATCGCCGGTCTTCCGGAACCTCACGTGGTCCCACGGCGACGTCTTCTCCGCGCGCCTGACTCCGGACGGGCAGAACGTCGTCTACAGCGCGACCTTCGACGGTCGCCCGCCCGCCCTCTACTCGGCACGGCTGGACGCCATCGAATCCCGCACGCTCGACGTCCCCGCGGGCGACGTCGCCGGAATCTCTCGCGACGCGGAGATGGGGCTCCTCCTCGGGCGCCGGAACGTCGGGAGCTGGAAGAGGGTCGGCACGCTGTCGGTCGCGTCGCTCTCCGGAGGCTCGCCGAGGCCCGTCCTGGAGGACGTGTTCGACGCCGACATCGCGCCGGACGGCCGGTCGTTCGCGATCGTGAGGGCCGCCTCCCCCGGACAGCAGCTCGAGTTCCCGGCCGGTCGCGTCGTCCACCGGAGCCGGGGCTGGATCTCCCATCCGCGGATTTCCGGCGACGGGCGGAGGGTGGCCTTCATCGACCACGACGCGGACGGCGACGACCTCGGGTCGGTGTCGCTCCTCGACGGAGAGGGCCGCGTGACGCGGCTCTCTCCCCAGCTCGACTACTCACAGGGGCTTGCCTGGTCGCCCTCCGGCGACGAGATCTGGGCCACGAGCTACAGGGTCGAGGAGGGGGCGCTCCTGACGGAATACTCTCCCTCGCGTCCGGCGCGGATCCTGCTCCGCATGCCTGCGACCGCACGGATCCTCGACGCGGCGCCGGACGGGCGGGTCCTGATGACGTACGACGACACGCACGTGGAGCTCGAGGGGCGCCTCGCCGGGGATCCCGCGATCCGGTCGTATTCCTGGTGGCGCGCGAGCTTCGTCACCGGGATCTCGCACGACGGCTCGATCTTCGCGGGGGATGGCGCGATGAGCCTCGCGCAGGGGGGGAGCGCCGCGTTCTACCGGCGTGCGGGCGGGGCCCCGCCGACGAGGCTCGATGCGGGCTTCTCCGCGGGAGTCTCTCCCGACGGGAGCTGGGTCTTCCTGACCCCTTCGTCCGGGCGGGGCACCCGCCTCGAGGCGGTCCCGACCGGTCCCGGATCGCCCCGGGTGCTCGACCTGGGGTCCGTCGAAGTGTTGATCTCGGGCACCCGCGTCCTGTCGTTCTCGGCGAACGGAGGCCTCCTCGGCTTCGGGGGGTCCGCCGACGGTGCCGACCTGCGCGGCTGGGTCCTCGACCTCCCCACGGGCGGGCCGCCGCGCGCCGTCACGCCGGAAGGGGTCGACGAGGTCCTGCTGTCTCCCGACGGACAGTCGATGGCCGGAGTCGTCCGGGGAAAGGGCGTGTGGCTCTTCCCGGTCGCCCCGGGGGACGGAAAGCCCGTCGCCGGCACGGGCAGGAGCGACCTGCCCGTGGCGTGGGAAAGCTCGTCCCGGGCCCTCTACGTCTGGAATCGCGAGATCCCGCTGCAGGTCTTCCGCGTCGATCTCGCGACCGGGGAGCGGACCCTGGCGCTCGAGGTCTCGCCGCGCGACCCGAACGGCGTCCTCTACGGGCACGTGAGGTTCACGCCGGACCTCGCGCACTTTCTTTTCCGGTTCCGGCGGCATTCGAGCTACCTCGCCGTCGTCACCGGAATCCGCTGAGGCGCGCGAACGGGCGGCCCAGCCGCCCCGGGTGGAGCACCGGCGCGCGCGTCCCCTCAGCGCAGGGTTCGGGCGCCCTCTCCCTTGCGGTACGCCCATCCTGACTGCCGCAGTCGAAGGGCCCGTCGAACGCGCTCGCGAGATCGTGCCGGGCTGCGCGGACGGCCTCCCAGGCGGCCGGGCGCCCCTCCCGCAGAAACCGTCCGTGCCAGATCTCGCGCGGTCCGCCAGGAGAGAGGGCGGCGACGAGGGCGGTGTCGGTGAGAGCCCGCACGGAGCACTTCCTTCTGCCGGAAATCCAGCGCTGGCCGTTCGCGGCCTTCGGGTCCCGCGCGAGGATCGCCCTCGGCGCCTCCCTGCTCTCCTTGATCCGGCCACAGGACGCCGGGGCGATCGAGAGAGCGCCTGCCGTGAGGACCGCGACACCACGAATGCCTGGCCGATTCCAGATCTCCGCAATCGGGCAGGCGGGACGAGGACCGTTCAGGGAGCCGGCGTTCCACCGGTCTCGTCCGTCGCCGGATCGTCCGGCCGGGTGCGGCCCGGTGCGTTCCGCCAGGCGACCGAGACGCTCATCGTCGAGGGGCCGGCCGCCCGGAGGGACTCGGCCCGGAGGAACGGCAGATGAGCGGCCGACGGTTCCCGCGTCAGGCGGAGGCGAACGAGGGAGGCCGGGTCGAGGGGCGAGAGCGCGGCACGGAGGCGCGCCTCGAACGACGAGGCGTCATCGCCCGGGTCGAGCTCGAGGTCGACCATCGGCCGGACCGGGAGCTCGCGGAACTCCCAGGACGCGGTACCGCCCTGGCCATTACGGTCGAGCTCGAGAAGGAACGTTCCCTTCGGCTCGTTCCGCTCCGCGAAGGAGATCCGGTCCGTCGAGCCAGCGAAGAGGACCGGCGAGGCGAGCGGGCGTCCCGCGAGGTCGCGGGCGAGGACCTGCGCTCGGTGGATGTGCCCGGAGAGGACGGCGGCGAAGCCCGCCGGAACGTCGCCGCCCCGGAGGACGTCGGCCCCCTCGCGAAAGGTGAAGCCGACCGGCCCGACTTTCGCCCCTTCGACCGCCTGGTGGAGGCAGAGGAGGCGCATGTCGGCCGCGACGTCCGCGTGGCCCGTCGCCGCGAGGAGGGAGGGGAAGAGCGCCCGCACGTCGGGCGCGAAGGGGAAGCCGGAGAGCGCGAGGGCCAGTCCGTTCCGCCGGACGACGAACGTCCTCGGGCGGTCGAAGACACGGATCCGCGGATGCGTCAGGAGGAGGCCGCGCGGAACGGAGGAGCGCTCGTGGTTCCCGGGGACCCAGAAGACGTCGGCGCCGGACTCGGCGAGCTCGGCGAGGCGCGCGAAGACCCGCTCGGCGAGCCACGCCGGGATCCGGCTCCGGAAGAACAGGTCGCCGCCGTGGACCACGACTCCGGCCTCGCCCCGCGTCGCCGGCTCGAGCGCCCGCTCGAAGCTCTCGAAGAGGTCGTCCCCGCGGCGGCGCCGCTCCACCCGCGGCCGCGACGGGAGGTCGAGGCCGAGGTGCGTGTCGGAGAGGAAGAGGACCCGGACGGCCACCGCGGACGACTCTACCGGCGCGCTCCGACGCTGGCAAAGCGCGGCAGGCTGCCGAAGCCCGGGGCCCGACCGAGGGCGGGCCCCGGGCTCGGTCAGTCGGACGCGGGGAGGAAGGCGCCGTCGTCGCTCCGTTGCTGCGGGATCCCTCCATCGTTGATGACGGCGTAGGGGATGAAGGGATTCGAGCCGGCGGTTCGCCGGATCCGCGCGTAGCCTCTCGTGACGCCGGGAGCCCAACGCGAGAGGACGTTGTTCTCCTGCCGCCAGCGCCGCGTTCCGACCATCAGGCCTTCCTCGGTGTGGACGAGCTGGCCGGTGGCGCCGTCGAAGACGTCGACCGCGAAGACGTCGTCGCCACTGCCGGACTCGCCGGTGTTCACGAGGGCGAGGTTCGTCCGGTTCGCCCCGTCCTGCCGGAGGCCGTAGAGCCAGGCCGATTCGGTCGAGGCCGAGCCGAATGGCGTCGCGGGGTAGAAGAGGCCGTAGCGGCCGCCCCCGCCGGGCGCCGAGGTCCGGGCGCCGACGACGATCCCGGAAAGGTCCCCGTCGGACGACGTGACGAAGAGCGCGCCGACGTAGCCGCTTCCCGCCGGACCGATCCCGGGAGCCGACCGGTCCCGGAAGTACTGGAAGACGTTCGGCAGGATGACCTGGGCCCCCGCCGCGAGGAGGAGGCTCGCCGAGACCGTCGCGTCGGGGCGGTCGACCTGGTCGGAGACGAACGAGAGGTTCAGCGTGCGGGAGCGGGTCGACCAGTTCGTCGCGACGAGCTCGGTCGTGTAGACGCTTGCCTCGAGGACGACCGGGACCGTGAGGCCCGATACGGCGGCCGTCGTCGCGGCCTGCGGCGGGACGAACGAGCCGTCGGAGGTCGCCTGGTCGTTCACCACGCCGTACGCGAACCAGGGCGCCGTCCCGCCGACGCGCTCCACTTTCACGTAGCCGTTCGCCATCCCGTGCTCGCCCAGGATCCCGCCGATCTGCGTGAAGCCCCCCGGCGGGAGCGTCGCGTCCTGCCGGACGACGCGCGCGGCGGAGTCGCCCGAG
The DNA here is from genome assembly GCA_964575465.1 of uncultured Holophagales bacterium. Lineage (GTDB taxonomy): Bacteria > Acidobacteriota > Thermoanaerobaculia > UBA5066 > UBA5066 > UBA5066. Next base: position 4,306 of record CAZNSS010000106.1, read on the forward strand.
CAGACGGTCACGCGCAGGGTGACGTCCCCTTCCCCGGGCGCGCCGGCGTTCTGGAGCGCCACGTTCGAGCGGTCGGCGTCGTTCTCGCGGAGGCCGCAGATCCAGGCGGGACCAGAGAGAGCCTTCCAGGCGGGCGTGCCGCCGTAGGCGAGCCCGGCCTGCCCGTTCGCAACGGCGGTGGTCGTCCGGACCGTCGCGGCGACCTCGGAAAGCGAACCGATGCCGCTGACGCCGATGGCGAGCGTCCCCCCACGGTTCCCGCTCGAGGGAATCGGCGCGCCGAGGCGCGCGAGGTACGCGAGGGCGTCCGGCTCGACGACCTGCTGTCCGGCCGGGAGCGTGACCCGAGCCGTGCCCGAGCCGCCGCCGAGCGTCGCGGCTCCGGCGTAGGACAGCCGGAGCGACGCGTCTCTGGTGGAGCGGTTCGTCAGCGTCAGCTCCGACGTGTAGTGGGAAGGCGCGACGCCGAAGACGTCGAGAACGATCGGGACGAACAGGACCCCCTCGGTGGACGGGGTCCCGCCCGACTGTTCCACGCGGAACGAGGCGGTGCCGATGCGGAGCGTCCCGGAGCGAGGGGAGGAGTCGAGGTTCGGCGCGACGGCGTACGTGAGCGAGCCGAAGCCGGTGCCGCTCCAGCCCGAGGTGACGACGATCCACGGGTCCTCGGACACGGCGGTCCAGGAGCACCCCGAGGAGGGCGTCACCTGGATCGTGGCGCGGCCCCCGTCGGCGCCGAACGCCTGCGAGAAGGGGGGCGTCAGCCCCGTGAAGCCGCACATCACGATCTGGAACGCCCCGTCGCTGATGTCGGACGTCGTCCCCGCCGCGTCGCTGACCCGGACGTGACAGACGGGCGACATGGATTGTGGAACGGTCCACCGATACGAGCCCGAGTTCGGCGCGCTCTCCACGATCGTCTGCGGGTCGACGAGCTGCCCGTCCCACGGGGAGGTCGTCGAGTACTCGATCTTCACGTTCGCGATGGAGCTGCTCGAGGTCCAGGTGATCGTCTGCGTCGAACCGGCCTGCCAGACCTCGCCGCCGTTCGGCGAGGTCACGCGCAGCGTCGGGGCGCCTCCGGAGCCGACCTTCATCGAGAAGACGCCGGCGCCCGCGGTCCCCGCGTAGATACGGGCGTGTTCGGCCGGGTCGATCGCGAGGGCCTGGACGTCGGTGTTCGTCAGGCCGGCGTCGAGGTGGTTCCACGTGGTCCCGCCGTCCGCGGTGAAGGCGACGCCGTCGGAGCCCGCGGCATAGAAGGTCCCCGGGGCGGCCCGGTCGGCGACGAGGTCGCCGTTCCAGGAAGAGAGGTGCATCACCTGGCTCCAGCTCGTCCCGCCGTCCGTCGTCCTGTAGACGCCGTCCATTCCGAGCATCAGCACCGTATTCGAGCTCGCCGGGTGGACGGCGATCGCCACGACCGAAGACGGAGCCGGCCCCATCGGCATCGAACCCGGAATCGAGGCCCAGGTCGCACCCCCGTTCGTGCTCTTCCGGATTCCGCCGAAGGTCATCGCCGCCCAGACGACCTGGGAGTTCCCCGGGTCGACGGCGAGCGCGTTGACGAAGCTGTGCCCGGGGCCCGTGAAGACAGGTGACCAGGTCAGGCCGCGGTCGGTGCTCTTGTAGACGTGATCGACGGTCCCGGCGTAGACGGTCGTCGGTGAGCTCGGGTCGATCGCGACGCACTGAGTGGCCTCGAGGATCACGGGGACGTAGGTGGCGCCGGAGTCGGCGCTCCTCGCGAGAGCGGCGCCCGTCGCGGCATACACGATCGAGGCGTTCCAGGGGTCGAACGCGAGCGCCGAGGTCTCCCAGCCCGTCGAGACGGGGCTCCAGGACGCGCCGCCGTTCGTCGTGACCGAATAGCCGGAGGCCGTGCCGGCCACGAGGGTCGAGGAGGAGCCGGGCGAGACGGCCACCGACTTCACGTCGGCTCCGGCGGGGCCGATGGGGCTCCACGAGCTTTCCCCTGCGTCGAGACGAGGCGAAAGCGCCACGGAGGCGAGGAGCGCGAGAGCGGCGGAGGCGCCGACGTTCGGCCGCGGGAGGACCGCGAGGCCCCGACCGGCCCGCCTCGGCGAGGCGGACCGGATTCCGGTGCTGTTCATGGGCGGCGATCCTTTCTGAGTCGCGGGCCTTCCGAGCGACCTCGGCCTCCCCGTGCCTCGTCCCGAGCTGAAGTGAGGCCGGGAACGATAGGGGAGACGTTGCTGCGCTGCAACAATCAGGACCGGAAGGGGCCTCGTCGGACTGGCGCGTCCCGCGCCGGGATCGGTTTCGCGAGGGCGTCCCCACGTGGAACGGAGCTAAGATCCGCCCTTCGGCCCGGCCCGGCCGTGCGAGGAAAGACCAATGATCCTGACAATCCGTGAGCTCGCTCCGGGGAACCTGCCCGCCCGTTTCGACGGGGCTCGCCGCGCCACCTTCCGCGGAGGCCTCGTGCTCGCCTGGCTGCTCCTGTCCGCCCTCCCGGCCCACGCGCAGAAGATCACCGAGGTCGTGGCTCACCACGCGGGGGCCCAGGACGATCACGAGTACATCGAGGTGGCGGCGGACCCGGCGAGCGTTCACCCGACCGGAAATTCCGGCACCGTCCCCGTGAGCCTGTCGACCTACACCCTCGTCGAGCTGGATGGGACCTCGGACCCGGGAAAGGTCCTCCACTCGTTCCCGGTGGGGACGACGAACGGTTCAGGGTTCTGGTCGACCGGATACCTGACGTCGACTCTCGAGAAGCCGACCTTCACGATCCTTCTCGTGCAGGGCTACAGCGATACCGCCGCCGCGGCGGTCGGCTACGACCTCGACGCCGGGAACGACGGAATCCTCGACGCGACGCCCTGGATGTCGATCGCCGACGGCGTCGCGTTCTCGGACGGGAGCGCCGGCGCGAGGACCTACGCGGCGCCGGTCCTCGGACCAGGCTTCGACGGCGCCGCGACGGCCCCCAACGGCGCGTCGCGTTTTCCATACTGGAACGACACCGATTCCGTCACGGACTGGAAGCGAAACGACTTCGACGGCGACGGTCTCCCCGGATTCACCGGGACGTTGGCTTCCGGCGAGGCCCGCAACACGCCGGGGTCGGTGAACCGCGTCTCGCTGGCGGACTACTACGCCGGCATCGACGCGTCGAGCCAGGCCGCTCTCCGGACCTCGCTCCACGCGAGGATCGGGAACCACATCCGTTACCCGTACACGTCGAGCACGACGGACACGTGGGACATCCTGAACCTCGCGGAGCAGGACCCGATCGACTCCGGAAAGATCCTCGACATCTACAAGAACGCGACCTACACGAAGATCACGGGAGGGACCGGCGTCTACAACCGCGAGCACTCGTGGCCGAATTCCTACGGCTTCAACGACGCGACGGCCACGTCCGAGTACACGGACTGCCACCACCTTTTCGCATCGGACACGGGCTACAACAGCAATAGGGGCAATCAGCCGTTCGGCACCTGCAGCTCCGGCTGCACGGAGAACGTCACGGACGTAAACCACGGCTTCGGTGGCGGAAGCGGAACCTACCCCGGGAACTCGAACTGGTGGAACGGCTCCGTCTACGAGGTCTGGAGCCACATGAAGGGGAACCTCGCCCGGGCCAGCCTCTACATGGACGTGAGGTACGAGGGGGGGGCGCATCCCTACACCGGAACGACCGAGACGAACCTCCAGCTGACCGACACGCTCTCTCAGATCCAGACGAACCAGTCCTACATGGGGCTCCGCTCCGTTCTCCTCGCCTGGCATGCGGCCGACCCGCCGGACGACGCCGAGCGCCGCCGGAACGACGTCGTGGAGAGCTTCCAGGGGAACCGGAACCCGTTCGTCGACCACCCGGAGTGGGTCTCCTGCGTCTTCCAGGGGACGGGGTGCCAGACCGTGACCGGTCCGCCCGTGGCGACGACGAATGCCGCGACGGTCATCGCGACGACGGGTGGCACGCTGAACGGCTCGGTGAACCCGAGCGGGCTCGCGACGACCGCGTCGTTCGAATGGGGGCTGACGACGGCGTACGGTCAGACGACGACCTCGCAGACGATGGGTTCGGGCTCCTCGGCAGTCCCGATCGCGGCGACGATCTCGGGGCTCGTGCCCTGCACGACGTATCACTTCCGCGTCACGGCGACGAACTCGGGCGGGACGACGAACGGGGGGGACCTCTCCTTCACGACCACGTGTCCCGCGCCTTCGGTGACGACCGAGGCGGCCTCGGGCGTCACGACGACGGGCGCGACGCTGAACGGGACCGTGAATCCGAACGGGGTGGCCACGAGCGCCTCGTTCGAATGGGGGACGACGACGGCGTACGGGCAGACCACGTCGGTGCAGTCGATGGGGGCGGGGTCGCTTGCGCAGCCGCTCGCGGCGGCGGTCACGGGTCTCGCCCCGTGCACGACGGTCCACTACCGGACCACGGCGACGAGCGCCGGGGGCACCGTGACCGGGCAGGACGGAACTTTCACGACGACCTGCACCGGCCGCTTCCACCCCCTCGAACCGTGCCGGGTCATCGACACACGGAACAGCTCGGTCGTGAGGGATGGTGTTCCCCGCGTCGTGACGTTCCAGGGCGTGTGCCAGATTCCTTCCTCGGCGAAGGCGCTGGCGGCGAACATCTCGGTGACCGAAGCGACGCGTCCGGGACAGGTCTCGGTCTACCCCGCGGACGTGCCTTCGTCCGGGACCAGCGTCGTTCACTTCTCGGTCGGCAAGGTCCGTGCGTCACAGGCGATGATCAAGCTCTCCGGAAGCGGTCAGGCCCGCCTCGAGGCGACGGTCCCGTCGGGGGGGACGGTCCAGGTGATCGTCGACGTGAGCGGATACTTCGACTGAGGTGCAGACTCGACGTACCCCGGGAGGACCGATGCCCCGTCCAAGCCGCCCGTTCCAGACCCCCGCCCTCCTCGCCCTTCTGGGCTCTCTGGCGATTGCTGTCCGCGCCGCGGACGAGGTCAGGCCGCAGGGGGAGAAGGGGCTCTCAGGCACCTGGAAGCTCACGGCCACGCGCGACGACGTCGCCGCCGTGAAGCCCCCGACGGAGAGCTGGAACCCGCTTGGCGGAGGCGAGAGGCCGGGTGGTACCGGCACCCTCGGGACCGGGGGCGGGTTCGATCTCCCGCTCGAGGTGATGACCGACGCCCGTCGCCTCGGTGTGACGGACGATGGGACGACGGTGAACGTCTCCTACCCTTCGGGCCGAAAGCGGACGTTCGTCACCGACGGCGCGAAGAGGCGCTTCGACGACGGCGACGGGCCGGCCGACGTCACCGCGCGGCGAGCGGGGGCGACGATCACGGTCACCTCGGAGTGGTTCCGCGGCTACAGGCTGCGCGAGACCTGGGAACTCCGTGAGGGCCCGCGCCGGCTCGTCGTGACGGGAAAGCTGAGAGGGCGCGAGTCGCAGGAGTACGTGAGGAGCTACGAGCCGGCGCCGCCCGGGGAGGTGGTCGCGACCCCGG
>CAZNSS010000107.1:0-9775 GCA_964575465.1 uncultured Holophagales bacterium
CGGGCTCGCGACGACCCGTCTCGTCCCCGCGGCGGCCTGGGCGACCGTCGGGCTGGCGGCCCTCCTCTCCCTCCGCCCGCCGGCGACGCGTGCGGATGGTCTCGCGGCCCGGCTCTCCGCGTGGGACGCAGCGACGCTCCTCTTCCTCCTCGTCCTCCTCGTCCCCTCCGTCTTCCCGTACGTCCACTTCGACGCGAAGGCGATCTGGGGGTGCCGCGCCCTCGCGGTGGCCGGGTCCGGCTCGCTCCAGAGCCTCTCGGAATGCACCCACGGCGGCTATCCGCCCCTGTTCTCGCTCCTCCTCGCCCTCGGCGGGAGGGACCCCGTCCTCGGGGGGCGCCTCGTCGCGTGGCTCCTGGCGGTCTTCATCGCGCTCTTCCTGCGAGGAGCCTTCGCCCGCCTCTCCCCCCGCCACGCCGCTCCCGCCACGCTCTTCGTCGTCTCGACGGGCTGGGTCTGGGTGACCTCGGCGATGTACTACGCGAACGTGCCGCTGATGGCCTTCCTCTCGGCAGGGGCCGTCCTCGTCCTCGGGCCCGCCCCCCGCGGACCCGAGGACCAGGCGGGAACTCCCGCGGAGAGGCTCGCGGCGTCGCTCCTCCTGGCGGCCGCGGCCCTCGTCCGCCCCGACGGCTTCGTCTACGTCGCGGCGGTCGCGGCGGCGGCCGCGCTCCTCGCCCTTCGGAAGCGCGCCGCGCCGGACTTCCTGCCTTTCGCCGGAGCCGCGCTGGGCTGGGCTGCGTGGGCGTTCCGCCCGGGCGCCCTCCGCTTCGCGATGACCTTCACCGACGACGCCTCCTCGTGGCGGTCGGCCGGGGCCACCGAGGCGGAGGCCGCCGGCCGGATCCTCCTCGTCTCCCTCAACGTCCTCCAGGGGCTCTGGCTCGCGCACTGGGGACTCGGCGCCACCATCTGGGTCCTCCTCGGCACCGCCGTGGCCGTCAAGGCGCGGGACCGAGCGCCCTCGACGGCCACCGTCGCGTGGGGGCTCACGGCGCTCGCCGGGCTCGGGACGGTCCTCGCCGTCTACGCAGCCCTGCCGTTCACCGTCGACGTCGTCGCGGGGGTCCAGCCTTTCCGGTCGAGCGACTTCCTCGCCTGCTGGGACAACTTCGCCCGGGTCGGCCTCGGCCGGATGGTCGTCCACCTTCTTCCCGCCGCCGCCTTCTTCGTCCTCGCCGCGGTCGAGGACGCTTCGTCCCCGGCCGGGTCCTGAGTCGAGGCCGACCGGTGACCGAGGCCCCGCCACCCACGGCAAAGCGCTATGTCCTCCGAAGGGCGGCGCCGACGAAGAGCTACCGGATCGACTACCACCGGGAGCTCAACCCCGAGCAGCAGGCGGTCGTCTTCGCCCCCGACGGCCCGACCGTCGTGGTGGCGGGGGCCGGCTCGGGCAAGACGCGGACGCTCGTCTACCGCGTCTCGCGCCTCGTCGAGGACGGCGTCGCCCCCGAGGCGCTCCTTCTCCTGACGTTCACGAACCGCGCAGCGAAGGAGATGACCCGGCGCGTCGAGCGCCTGCTCGGGGCCGACATGGCGAGGATGACGGCCGGGACGTTCCACTCCGTCGGCGCGCGCCTCCTCCGACCCCACGCCGACCTCCTCGGCTACAGGTCGAATTTCTCGATCCTCGATTCCGAGGACGGCAAGGACCTCCTCGAGTCGGCGACCTCGGACCTCGGCATCCCGGTCACCGAGCGGCGCTTCCCGAAGGGGGACCTCCTCCGCGCGATCGTCTCCTTCGCGGCGAACACCGGGCAGACGGTCGACACCGTCGTCGGCCGCGACTATCCCCACCTCCTCTCGCAGCTCGAGCCGGTGAAGGCGGTGATCCGCCGCTACCTCGAGCGGAAGGTCCTCGCGAACGCGATGGACTACGACGACCTCCTCCTGAACTGGAGGCGGCTCCTCGAGACGCAGCCCGAGGTGCGCAAGGCGCTCGCGCTCCGTTTCAGGTCGATCCTCGTCGACGAGTTCCAGGACGTGAACCGCCTCCAGTCGGAGATCGTCGACCTCCTCGCGCAGGAGTCGCCGGGGCGGAACGTCATGGTCGTCGGCGACGACGCCCAGTCGATCTACTCCTTCCGCGGCGCCGACGCCGAGGCGCTCCTCGGCTTCCCCGACCGCTACCCGGGTGCGACGATCTACCGCCTCGAGACGAACTACCGCTCGACGCCGGAGATCCTGAAGCTCGCGGACGCCTCGATCGCACACAACGCCCGCCGCTACGAGAAGACGCTCGTCCCGACCCGCGAGGCGGGGGTCCCGGTGGCCGTCGTCGGCGCGAAGGACCTGCCGCAGCAGGCCGAGTTCGTGGCGCAGCGCGTCCTCGAGCTGCGCGACGAGGGGACGCCGCTCTCGGAGATCGGCGTCCTCTACCGCGCCCACTTCCAGGCGCTGGAGCTCCAGATCGAGCTGACCCGGCGCGGCATCCCGTACGAGGTCCGCTCGGGGCTCCGCTTCTTCGAGCAGGCTCACGTGAAGGACGTCCTCGCCCACCTGCGCCTCCTCGTGAACCCGAAGGACGAGATGTCGTTCAAGCGGGCCCTCAAGCTCCTGCCGAAGGTGGGGGAACGCACCGCGGCGGTCCTCTGGGAGGCGGTCTCCGACTCGCACGAGCCGCTCGCGGCCTTCCTCGCCCTCGAGCTCGGCAAGGCGCCGCCCGGCGCGCGCGCGGGTCTCCTCCGCTTCCGCGAGACGATGCGGACGCTGAAGAAGGCGTCGTACCTCTCCTCGCCGGCCGAGGCGATCCGCTTCGTCGTCGACGACGGCGGCTACGGCGACGTGGCGAAGGGGAAGTTCCCGAACCACTCCGCGCGCCTCGACGACCTCGAGGCCCTCGCGCAGTTCGCCCTCGCCTACGACGACGTCGGCCGCTTCCTCGAGGAGGTGACCCTCTTCGGCGACCCGGTGGGCGAGGACCAGGTGGCGGGGGAGGAGGACGACGAGCGGCTCGTCCTCTCGAGCGTCCACCAGGCCAAGGGGCTCGAGTGGAAGGCCGTCTTCGTCATCGGCCTCCAGGAGGACCGCTTCCCGAACCTCCGCGCCGCGCGCACGCCGGAGGGCCTCGAGGAGGAGCGCCGCCTCTTCTACGTCGCGGTGACGCGCGCGAAGGACGAGCTGATGCTCGTCCACCCGCTGACGGCGTTCGACCGCTACGGCGTCGTCGTCGTCACCGAGCCGAGCCAGTTCCTCCGCGAGCTGCCGGAGGCGCTCTACGAGAGATGGGTCCTCGACGAGACCGTCGACGCCTCGCTCGGGCCGGCCGCCGGCTCCTCTCTCGGCCCGGCCCCCGAGCGCCCCCGCCTGCCGGCTGCAGACCCGACGACGACCCCCGACGACGACGAGCCGGTGAACTGACGAGACGGTTTGACCGCTGGTCACATCTTCGGAACAATCGGCCTTCGCCGGTGGGGCGAGCCCCCGGCAGCCCGTCGGAAACCCCGGGGAGCGGGGAACGGGTACATTTCCAGGGCCGGCCCTTCCCGGATCGCCCGCGGCGACGGGTTCCTCAGGAGGAAGTGTGAGAAGAGAGCTGCTCCGCAACCGGTTCGCCGGGGGACTCCTCCCCTTCGTCGCCCTCTTCTCGCTGGCGGCCTCGCCGGCGACGAAGCCCGCGGTCGCGAAGGCCCCGCAGGCGAAGGCCGTCAAGGCGGCGGCCCCTGCCGTGAGGAAGCCGCCGGCCGCGTCCTCCCGGAAGGCGCGTGGTCGGGTCCCCGCGATGAAGACCGGAGGCGAGGGCTGGGCATCGTCTCCCGCGTTCGTCCCGGGCCCCGAGGGCCCGATCGTCGGCGTTCCCGTCGAGGGGGATGCCGGGGTGGCCGTGACGATGGAGGATCTCGTCGCTCGCGACGTCGTCGCGGGCCGGAGCCCGCGCGTGCGGCCGCTGAAGAAGGAGCACGAGGTCGAGCGCGACGACCTTCCGCAGAACCCGGACTCGCCGGCGGTCTCGCGGTGGCCGCCGCGCCCCGGCGAAGCCGCGTTCCGCGCCGGTTCCGGGGAGAGCCACGTCGCGGCGCTCGCGCCCCAGACGCTCGGAGTCCAGGTCGCCGGCCCGACCCTGTCGGACACCGGCGCGTACCCGCCCGACACGATGGGCGCGGTCGGGCCGACGCAGTTCATCGTCGCCGTGAACGGGCGAATCCGGTCCTATGACAAGTCGACCGGCGCCGCGGACGGGGTGATGAACTTCGACATGGACGTCTTCTTCTCGTCGGTCACGACCCCTCCCGGCGCCGGAAACATCACGTTCACGAGCGACCCGCGCATCCGCTTCGACCGCCTCACGAACCGCTGGATCGTCCTCATCATCGACGTCACGATCGACGCGACGACGGGAGACCTGACGGTCCCGAACCGTCTTCTCGTCGCGGTGAGCGACACCGCGACGATCACCGGGTCGACCGTCTGGACCTTCTTCCAGTTCCAGGCCGACGGCACGAACTTCGCCGACTACCCGACACTCGGAATCGACGCGGACGCGCTCTACGTCGGGATGAACATGTTCACGCTTCCCGGGAGCTTCGTGAACACGAACGGCTACGTCATCCGGAAGAGCTCGATCCTCGGCGCCGGTCCGATCGTCTGGACGAAGTTCGCCGGCCTCGCGACGGGAACGGGCGCGGGTCCCTTCACGCCGCAGGGGGTCGACAACCCCGACCCGGCGAACACGGGTGCCACGGCAGCCGGCTACTTCATCGGCGTGGACAACGCGACGTTCGGCACGCTCATGCTTCGCCGGGTCACCGACCCGGGCGGCGCCTCGCCGACGATGAGCGCGAACATCTCGCTCACGGTCCCGTCGACGACGTATCCGGCGAACGTCCGGCACCTGGGGAACACCGGCGGGACGAACGGATACCTCGACGCCCTCGACGACCGGCTCTTCGCCGCCACGATCCGGAACGGGCGGCTCTGGACCGCGCACAGCATCGGCGTGAACAACGCCGGAACCGCGGTGGGCTCGAACGCGCGGAACGGGGCTCGCTGGTACGAGATCCAGAACCTCGCCACGACGCCCGCGCTCGTCCAGGTCGGGACGCTCTACGACAACTCCGGGACGGCGACGGACGTCAGCCAGCGAAACTACTGGATCCCCTCGATCATGGTCTCCGGCCAGGGGCACGCGGCGCTCGGCTCTTCGATCGCCGGGACGAACGAGCGGATCAACGGCTTCACGACGGGCCGCCTCGCCGGGGACACGCTCGGGACCCTCCGCGACGGCCCCGGAGGCACGGCCTTCCCCGGCTACACGGCGAGCAGCACGGCCTACAACCCGGCGGGGGAGAACGTGTCCCTGAGCGGTCCGCGGCGCTGGGGCGACTACTCCTACACGAGCCTCGACCCGTGCGACGACATGACGATGTGGACGATCCAGGAGTTCTGCGGGAGCTCGAATTCCTACCGCGTCCAGGCCGTGCAGCTCCTCGCCCCGCCCCCGGCCACGCCGAGCTGCGGCACGCCGACGGACGTCGGACAGGGGGCGGTGAGCGTCTCCGTGCCGATCACGGGGACGTCGACGAACGGCTCGGGCTTCTACGACACCCCGTCGACGGGCATGCCGCCCTGCCGGCGGCGGCTCTCGGCCTCGGTCTCGGGTACCGGCGTGACGGTCAACGGCGTCACGTACACCGACCCGACACACGTCACGCTGAACGTGAGCGTCACGGCGGGCGCCGCTGCCGGACTCCGGACCGTGACGATCACGAACCCGGACGGGCAGTCGACGACGGGGAGCTGCCTCAACGTCGTGACGAGCGGTTGCGCGACGGTGACGGCCGCGGTGAGCGGCGGGGCGACGGTCTGCTCCGGCACGAGCACGCCGGTCACGGTGACCGTCTCGGGCGGCACGCCCCCCTTCAGCGTCACCCTCACGAACGGCGGCGGGACCCAGACCGGGACGAGCCCGCTCACCTTCAGCGTGAGCCCCTCCTCGACGACGACCTACGCGGTTCTCTCGGGGAACGACGCGAGCCTCTGCCCGGTCACGGGGAACGGGAGCGCGATCGTCACCGTCGACCCGAAGCCGGCGACCCCCGTCATCACGACCGGCCCGGTCGTCGGCCCCGGGTCGCCGAACCGGGTCGCGAGCGTCCCGAACCACGCGGGCTCGACCTACGCGTGGGGGATCACGAACGGCACGATCACGTCGGGGCAGGGAACGTCGACGATCACCTACACGGCCGGGACGACCGGGACGCTCACGCTCGCGGTCGTCGAGACGGTGACGGCGACGACCTGCTCCTCGGACCCGGGGACGGCCACCGTGACCGTCGCGGCGACCGGTTCCGCAGTCGCCTTCTACCCGCTCACCCCGTGCCGGGTCATCGACACCCGGAACGCCGCCGGGCCGCTCGGTGGGCCGGTTCTCGCGGCGGGACCGTCGAACCGGAAGTTCGCGGTGACGGGCCACTGCGGCATCCCCGCGACGGCGAAGGCGATCTCGGCGAACGTCTCCGTCACGGACCAGACCGTGGCCGGCAGCCTCCGCGTCTACCAGGGGTCGCTCGTGACGCCGCCGGGCACGAACGTGATCTCGTTCCAGGCCCGGAAGCTGCGCTCGAACAACGGGATCGTCGGGCTCGCCACCGACGGCGCCGGCACGGTCGCCGTCCAGAACGACGCCCCCGGCCCGGTCCAGTTCATCCTCGACGTCAACGGCTACTTCGAGTGATCCCCCGGCCCGGGGTCACCCCGGATTGGGGTCACCCCGAATTGGGGTCAGGTCTTGATTTTATGGTATAGCGGTTCCGGGGTCCCGCACCGCGGGGCCCCGCCGCCCGTTCGGGCCGCGCCGTCAGGAGATTCCGAGGAGCGGGGCGACCTGGTCGGGCGGGGCCATGTACGCCCCGGCCTGGCGCTTGACGATCTTCCCGGTCGGTGTCGTGACGAGGAAGTGCGGGACACCGCGGACGCCGGCAGCGTTCGCCCACTTCCCGTCCGGGTCGAGGCGCGCGGGGCGCCCGAGCGAACGGGTCATCTCGAGGCAGGCCTCGGGCTTGTCCATCCCGACGACGAAGACCGTCTCCCAGCCCTTCGCGCGGATGTGGTCGGCCAGGGCGACGTCTCCCGGCAGGGAGGCCCGGCACGGGCCGCACCAGGGGGCGACGTACACGACGAGGCAGCCGCTCGCGCCGCGACAGAGGACAGGCGCGTCTGCGGAGCCGGCGACCCTTCCCTCGGCCGTCGCCGAGCCGAGGGACACGTCCGGCAGGTAGCTCGGCCGCCGGAACCAGAGGAAGGCCGCGAGGATTCCGAGGGCGAAGAGCGCGAGCGTCCAGGGAGACCGGCCGTCGGTGGCCACGACCGGGGACGGGACGGCAGACCGGCGCTGTGTTCCGGGAGGCGGCGAGATCGTGCCCATCGGGGCGAAATCGTAGCGCGGGGACGGCGGGACCGGCACGGTGTTGCGGTCCCGGCCGGCTCCCTAGGGGCGTGCTCCCGACGGTCGTCCGTTCGGGAGCAGGCCGTCGATCTCCCGGGCGAGCAGCCCGGCGAGGCCGGGGACGTCGTTGTGGGTCGCCCCGGGCACCTCGACCCAGCGCGCGTCGGGTCGCGCGTCGGCGAGTCGGCGGCCCATCTCCACGGGGACGACGTCGTCCCGGCTCCCGTGGACGAGGACGATCGGCGCGGAGACCCGGCCGATCTTCGAGAGCGAGTCGAAGCGGTCGCGGACGACGAGAGGGGCGAGCGGGCCGGCGACGAGGCGCCCCATGTCGACGATCGACGTGTAGGCCGAGACGAGGACGAGGGCCGCGACGCGGCGGCGCGTCGCGAGCTCGACGGCGACGCCGGAGCCGAGCGAGCGGCCGACGAGGACGACGTGCTCCGCCCCGACGCCGCTCCGTCCGAGCTCGGAGAGAGCCGCTTCTCCGTCGGCGTAGAGGCCGTCCTCGCTCGGGGACCCCTGGAGCCCGCCGTAGCCCCGGTACTCGGCGAGGAAGACGCCGAGTCCGTGCGCGTGGAGAGATTCGGCGAGCGGCAGGTTCTGCGCCGCCGCCTCGGCGTTGCCGTGAAAGTAGAGAAAGACGTCGCTTTCGGCGGACGGGGGCGGGAAGAAGGCTCCCGCGAGGCGAAGGCCGTCGGCGGTCCCGTAGCGGACGACGCTCCACCCCTCGCCCTCGCGCGGCTCCGGGAACGAGGCCTGCGAGGCGGGGAAGATCATCGCGCGGACGACGGAGGTCAGCATGACGAAGAGGACCGCCACGAGGACGAGGAGCGCGGCGACCGGGCCCAGGAGCGTGGCGGAGAGGCGGCGCATCGGGTGATGGAGGAGAGAGTCTAGCGTCGAAACGCGCCGGAACGCCCGTCGACGCGCGCCGGCGAGCGATTGACAACGACCATCCTCGCGCGCAAAACCGCGCGGTGAAGCTCCGGCTCCTCGGGACCCTCCTCCTCGGTCACCTCACCACCGACGTCGGCCAGGGGATGCTCCCCGCGCTCCTTCCCTTCTTCATCGCGGATCGCGGGCTCAGCTACGCGGCGGCGGGCGGCCTCGTCCTCGCGGCCACCGTCGCCTCGTCCGTCGTCCAGCCGCTCTTCGGCTACTTCGCCGACAGGCGTCCGTCACCGTGGCTCGTCCCCGCGGGCGTGGCGGCTTCCGGGATCGGCATCGGTCTCGCGGGCGTCGCGCCGACCTACGCTCTCATCGCGGCTGCGGTGGCGTTCCACGGTCTCGGCGTCGCGGCGTTCCATCCCGAGGGGGCGCGCTCGGCCGCCCTCGCCTCGGGTGAGCGTCGCGCCACGGGGATGAGCATCTTCTCGACGGGGGGCAACCTCGGCATCGCGAGCGGACCGCTCATCATCACGCCGCTCGTCCTCGCGTTCGGCCTGAAGGCCTCGCTCATCCCGGTCCTCCCGGTGCTCCTCGTCGCGGCGTTCCTCTCGATGCAGCTCCGGCAGCTCGCGGTCCCGCGTCCTGAGGCGGGCGCGAGGCCCGCCGCCTCGAGCGAGCCGGACAGGTGGGGGCCGTTCAGCCGGCTCGTCGTCGTCGTCATGAGCCGGTCCGTCATCTACACGGGCATCTCCGCCTTCCTGCCCCTCTTCTTCGCGGGGGTCCTCGGGACGTCGAAGGCGCGCGGGGCGGCGGCACTCTCGATCCTCCTCGGCACGGGCGTCGTCGGGACGCTCCTCGGCGGGCGCCTCGCGGACCGCTTCGGCCGACGGATCGTCCTCCTCGTCTCGATGACGGCGCTCGGGCCGCTCCTCTACGCCCTCGCCTCCGCGCGCGACCCGCGCGTCGCGACGGCGCTCCTCGTCCCGGCGGCGCTCGCGCTCTACCTGCCGTTCAGCGTCCTCGTCGTCATGGGGCAGGAGTACCTGCCGAACCGCGTCGGGACGGCCTCGGGCGTCACGCTGGGCCTCGCCGTAACCGCGGGCGGGCTCGCGGCGCCGCTCCTCGGGCTCGTGGCGGACCGCTGGGGACTCGCCGCGCCCCTCCTCGTCGTCTCGGCGCTCCCGCTCCTCGCCGTCGCGGTGACGCTGACGCTGCCGGACTCGAGGCAGATGGCGAAGCCATTGGCGAACCGGGCCTGAGGCCGACGGAGCGGGAGAGCCCCGCGGCCCGGTCAGGAGCCTGCGGCGAGACCGCTATAGTGGAAAATCAAGACCTGACCCCAGCCTCCGTCCAGCCGAGCCTGTCGAAGAGGGCGAGGAGGAGCGAGAGGGCGACGGCGACGAAGGTGCCGAGGGCCATCCCCTTCAGCTCGACGGTGCCGAGCTTCACGGCGGCGCCGCTCGCGCCGCTGACGAGGACGACGGAGGTGAGGACGAGGTT